>CALMWM010000350.1 GCA_937873435.1 uncultured Gallionellaceae bacterium | reverse complement strand
TAATTTCGCGTTCCAGGGGCATGTCGGCAACAACAAGATGCTGATCATGCTGGACGGGGTGCGGATCGACCATCCCGTCGGCGGCAAGATTCCCGTGGCAGAAAATTTTGCCCTCTACAATGCCAAGCAGGTAGAAGTCCTGTATGGGCCGGCGGCAGCGCTGTATGGCGCGGATGCTTCCGCGGGCGTGATCAATATCATTACCGACCGGGCTGCCGATACCCAAGGTGCATGGGTGTCGGTGGGCGGCGGCTCGTTCGGTGCGCAGGAAGGATCGCTGCTGGCCGGGGTGCGTCTGAACGAGCGGATCGCCCTGACGGTGGGAGGGCACAAGCAATCTTCGGATCGCGCCAGGCTCGACCAGTATTACCCTCAGGATTTTCCCGCAGTGGCAGCCAAGACTTTTTCCGGCACCGTGGTGGTTCCTGCCAGCGCCCGCGAACATTATGTCGGCGGGATTGCCAGCGATAGCCTCTATGCCAGACTGGATGCTGGAGACGACCTGACTTTCGGTTATTACCGCAATTATTTTCGCAGCCTCACCAGTACCGGCGACCGCCCGGATACCGCGCTTTATCTCGACAGCGCGCGCTGGGATACCGCCATAGAGACGATGTACGGATCGTACCGCTTCGATTTGACACCCGCCCTGAAAGGCGAACTGGTGGTCGATTATTCGGGGTACGAGGTCGACCCGAATTCGAAATATGTGAATATCTATACCGATTTCCAGGATTACGGCTACGTTTATGCCAAATCCTGGCGCCGGGGCGTCGAGCAGAATTTCAATTGGCGCTTTAATGATGCCAATACCTTGCTGATGGGAATCGGTTATAAAGAACTCTATTCGCTGTTAACCCCGGATCTTCCACAGCCGTACAATACCGGACTGTCCAAGGATGCCCAAGGGGGAACCTACCCCAATACGACCTTGCCGATCACGGTTTTTGAGGAGCGCTACAGCAACCGCTCGGCTTATTTCCAGTTGCAGAGCGAGTGGAACAAGGCTATTTCCACTATGGTAGGGGCACGCTATGACAATCATTCCGCTTACGGGACAAGCGTTAATCCTCGCCTCGGGCTGGTCTGGCACAATGCGCCGGAAAGTTACCTCAAGTTGCTCTACGGAGAAGCGTTCCGAGCCCCAGCGCCCGAAGACGGCTTCAGCACTTACGGCACTTTTTCCGGCGCCAGGAACAGCGCGGGTGCCTATCTAGGCAGTAACTTCCGCTCGCCGAATGCCGATCTGAAACCGGAAACTTCGCGCAATCTCTCTTTGACATGGGACTGGCGCCCCTACTCCAACCTGAATTTCATCGCCAACGCCTATTATGCCGAGATCGCTAATCTCATCGTCACCAGCAACGAAGCCGTGCCGACGCAGTATATTCCCGGCGCGCTGCTTTCCCAGTCGACCACCAAAGTCAATGCCGGTAAGGAAAAGCACCGTGGTGTCGATCTGATCCTGAACTGGCGCAACCAGTTCGGCAACGCTTGGAGCAGCGATACTTGGGGCGGGTTCAGTTATGTAACCGGCCATGTGCAGGAGTCGCCGAATGCAATCGAGTTGGCCCAGAGCTATATTGCCGAGCAGAAGCTCAAACTGGGAACCACGTTCCGCTATCGTGACCGCTTCACCATCACGCCCAAGCTCTACCTGATCGGCGCCACCACCACCGAACGTAACGACAAAACCCAACCGGGCGAGCGCCTCAAGACTCCCGGTTATGCCCTGATGAATCTGCATTTTGCCGCGCACAAGCTGGTGGACAGGAATCTCTCGGCCTATCTGGATATCTACAATTTATTCGACCGCCGCTACTACGTTGCTTACGGTTCAAGCAGCACCACCTTCGTCAATATGCCGCAACCGCCGCGCTCAGCCATGCTGACTCTGGAATACCGATTCTGAGAGTGTACGAATCGATGTCCATCGCAATCAGCAAGTTTATCCTGGCGGCCAAGCGAGCGGCTTGGCCTGCATTCCGGCGAGGCTGGTGGCTCAGCGTGCTGTTGGCGCTGTCCGTGCCTGGCATCAGCCTGAGTGCTCGTGCAGATCAGGCGGCCATATCCGAATACAGTCTGAAGGCGGTGCTGTTTTTCAAGCTGCCTCAGTTCGTCTATTGGCCGGATACCGTCAGTACCCGGAACAACCTGATTTTCTGCGTACTCGGCAACAATCCATTTGGGAAAGCCCTGGAGCTTTTGGCGCGCGAACCGATTGACGGACGTCAGGTCGAAATCGTCAACCTTGCCGCCGTCGGCGATGGCATCGTCTGCGATTTCATTTTCATCAGCCGCTCCGAGAACGCCAGCGTGGAAGGCATTATTCGCAAATTTGCCGGCAAGCGCGTGGTAACCGTTTCCGACATCCCCGGTTTCGCCAAGGCGGGCGGCATGGTCGAGTTGACCGTGAGCGGCGAGCGCGTAGGGGTGACGCTCAATCGTAAGGCGGCCCAGAAACAGGGATTGGAATTCAACGCTCAATTGCTCAGGTTGGCGAAAGTGGTGGAGCCATGAAATTCGCCGGGATACTGAATGCGATGTCGATCCGCAGCAAGCTTGCGCTGCTCGGTGCCGCTTCGCTGATCATGGCGTCCCTGCTGGTGTTCGTACTGGTGGGGTATCAGCAGCAACGCCTGTTGCGCATCGAGTGGGTGGAATCGCTGTCGGCCCAAAGCCGCATCATCGCCACCAATAGCCAAGCCGCGCTGGCTTTCGGGGACAACCGGGAAGCCGCCCGTCTGCTGGCCTCCCTCGACCAGAACCCCATCGTCCAGCAAGCACGCATCCTGCTCCCGGATGGCAGGGTGTTCGCCGAATACCTGCGCCGCAGTGAAACGCGGCTCGCCTTCGAACCGCCTCCCGAAATGACCTCGAACCATCGTTTTACCGATGCCCATCTGGTGGTGTGGCAACCGCTGATCGAGGGCGGAAAAGTGAGCGCTACCATTGAATTGGTCGCATCGCTTGACCGCTTCGATGAGGCATTTCACCGCAATTTGCTGGATACCGGCTGGATATTGTTTGGCGCATTGCTGATTTCCTTGTGGATTTCCCATGCGGTGGCGAAA
>CALMWM010000349.1 GCA_937873435.1 uncultured Gallionellaceae bacterium | reverse complement strand
GCCAGCGGGGCGACCTGCGACGGCAGCCACCAGAAACTATGATTTTTCCATCGGCTATCTTGCTGGCGCAGGCAGCAGCGTAAAATAGAGGCCCAATCAACGGGCCTCTTTTTTTATGCGCTTCGATGTCATCGTAATCGGCGCCGGCGCTGCCGGCATGATGTGTGCCGCCCAGGCCGGATTGCGCGGGCGGCGCGTGCTGCTGCTCGACCATGCCGCCGTCGTCGGCGAGCGCATCCGCATTTCCGGCGGCGGGCGCTGCAACTTCACCAACCGCAACGTCGGAGCGGAAAACTACCTGTCGCAAAACCCGCATTTCTGCCGCTCGGCGCTCGCCCGTTTTTCGCAGCACGATTTCATCGCGATGGTGGAACGCCGCCGCATTCCCTACCACGAGCGCGAACACGGCCAGTTATTCTGCGACGACAGCGCGCAGGAAATCATCGAGATGCTCAAGGATGCTTGCGACGAAGCCAGCGTACAGTGGGCGCTGTCGTGCACGGTGAAGGCCATCGCACGCAACGCCGACGGCGGCTTCCAGCTTGCCACCGGCAGCGGCACCTTCCGTTGCCAGTCGCTGGTGATCGCCACCGGCGGCCTGGCGCTGCCGCAGATCGGCGCCAACCCGTTCGGCTACAAGATCGCCGGGCAATTCGGCCTGCGCGTGGTGCCACCCAAGCCGGCGCTGGTGCCGCTGGCGCTCGCCCCGGAAACCCTGGCGCCGCTGCAAGCGCTGTCCGGCGCGACTATAGATGCCGCCACCCGTTGCGCGGAGTGGCCGGTGCAATTCCGCGAAAACCTGCTGATCACCCATAGAGGCCTGTCCGGCCCGGCCATCCTGCAAATCTCCAGCTACTGGCAAATGCAGGACTATGCGCTACGCGGCGGCAAGAAGCAGCCGGTGGAAATCGACCTGCTGCCCGGCCTCGACGCTGCCGCCTGGCTATCCGAACACAGCCGCAGCAAGGCGCTGCTCGCCAACCTGCTGGCTGAACACCTGCCGCGCCGTTTCGCCCAGGAGTGGTGTGCGCTGTTCGGCTGGGCCAAGCCGCTCAACGAACTGTCGCGCCGCGAGCTCGATAGCGCCGCGCAGGTGCTCAAAGGCTGGGCATTGATGCCTTCCGGCACGCTTGGCTATGCCAAGGCCGAAGTCACGCTGGGCGGGGTGGATACCGGCGAACTTTCCTCGAAAACCATGGAATCCAAGGCGGTGGCGGGACTGTATTTCATCGGCGAAGTGGTCGACGTGACCGGCTGGCTCGGCGGCTACAACTTCCAGTGGGCCTGGTCTTCCGGCTGGGTGGCGGGACAATTCGCCTGATTGGCCGCCTACTCATGCCGGGTTTGCGCCGCTGCCAGCGACGCTACCCGTTTCCGACTCGCACTGATACTATTTGCCCTTCTCTTTGTCCAGGCTGGCAATGAAGTCCTTATCCTTTGCAATTCTGCGTCGTCTCGGCGACGGCGATTTCCATTCAGGGGAAAAAATCGCCCGCCACTTCGGCATTTCGCGCGCCTCGGTATGGCAGGCTCTGAAACCGCTTAACGAGTTGGGGATAAGCATATTCCGGGTTCCCGGCCGCGGCTATCGCCTGAGCAGTCCGGTGGAGTGGCTGGATAGCGATGCGATTATCGAGGGCTTGGGTGCCAAATCGGCATTGTTCAAGCTGGAAATGCTCGACCATGCCGATTCGACCAACCGGGTGTTGCTACAGAAAGCCTCTCTGGGAGCGGAACGCGGCAGCTGCGTGATCGCCGAATTGCAAACCGCTGGCCGCGGGCGCCGGGGAAGGAATTGGCACGCCGGGCTGGGCGGGGGCTTGACCTTTTCGGTACTGTGGCACTTCGAGCAGGGGGCCGGCTTTCTGTCCGGGCTGAGCCTGGCGGTCGGCGTGGCGCTGGTTCGGGCTTTGCGCGCGTTCGGTTTGAACGACACCATGCTCAAGTGGCCGAACGACGTGCTGTACCAGTACCGCAAGTTGGCGGGAG
>CALMWM010000348.1 GCA_937873435.1 uncultured Gallionellaceae bacterium | reverse complement strand
ACCGACGCGAACGCTATCCAAACCGCCGCGCCAAACCGGGAATCCCGGCTGGGAAACCATAGCAGGCTGCTGCGCGCCGTCTACGACATTATCGAGCACCAACGTTTGACCCCGCTCTTCCAGCCGATTATCGACATGAAAAACGGCCGGATCATCGGTTACGAAGGGCTGATACGCGGCCCGTCCGACAGCCCGCTGCATTCCCCGCTGAAACTGCTGAAGCTGGCGCGCCAATCCGGCCTGTCCCGCGAAATCGAGAAACTGTGCGGCCAGATAGTAGCGGCACAGTTCGCCAAACTCCAGTTGCCCGGCAATCTCTTCGTCAACTTCAGCCCGGAAGTGCTGGTGCTGGATAAATTCCGTAGCAACGACAACCTGGCCGCGATGCTGAATAGCAGCCTCGATCCGCAGAGGGTGGTCATCGAACTGAACGAGAACGAACCGGTTTACGAATATAGTCCTGAAATGTTGCTGGAAGTGGCGGCGCATTACCAGGCGCTGGGTTTCAAGATCGCCGTCAACGATCTGGGCGAAGGGTTCTCCAGCCCGCACATGTGGTCGGAGTTGCGGCCGGACTATGTGAAAATCGACCGGCACTTTATCCAGAACATCGACAGGGATACGCTCAAGGCGCAATACGTCAGCTCGTTGCGACAGTCGGTCGCCGATTCGGGATGCCAGGTGATCGCGGAAGGCATGGAAACCCATGCCGAAATGATGCTGGTGCGCGGCCTCGATGTGCATTTCGGGCAGGGCCACTACATTGCGCGACCTTCCGCGACGCCATCCCCGGTGATTTCCGCCGAGGTGGTCAAATCCTTGCGCCGGCAAGGCGCCGACCTGAATACAGGCGGCAACCGCCCGCCTGGCCTGGTCGAGCGGAAATTACTGATCAAGGCGCCCAGCGTCACCCCGGACACCCCGAACGAACTGGTGTTCAACATGTTCGAAAACGACCTGCAACTGAATGCCGTGGTGGTTACCAAGGACAACGTTCCGGTCGGATTGATCAACCGCCATCACCTGATCGACCGTTTTGCCAGACCGTTCCGCCATGAGCTGTACGGCAAGAAAGCCTGCCACAAATTCATGGACAGCGAGCCCTTGATCGTGGATAAAAACATTTCCATCCAGGAGTTAAGCTATCTCCTCGCGGAGAGCGACCGGCGCCACCTTTCCAACGGCTTCATCATTACCGAAAACGGCCAGTACCTCGGCGCCGGCACCGGCCACGACCTGATGCGCGAACTCACCGAAATGCAGATACGCGCCGCGCGTTACGCCAACCCCCTCACCCAGTTGCCCGGCAATGTGCCGATTGACGAGCATATCGAGATGCTGCTCAATCAGCACGCGACCTTTTGCGCCTGTTATTGCGATCTCGATCATTTCAAACCCTTCAACGATGTCTACGGTTTCCACCAGGGGGACGAGATGATCAAGACGACCGGTAGAATTCTTGCCGAATGCTGCGACCCCGAGCTGGATTTCCTCGGCCACATCGGCGGCGACGATTTCATCGTCCTGTTCGGCAGCGCGGACTGGGAAGAGCGTTGCCGCCGCGCGCTGGATAAATTCGGCGTAGCGATCAACGCATTTTTCAGCGATGCGGATCGGGAAAAAGGCGGTTACATCACTGAAAACCGTCGCGGCGAGAAGGAATTCCATGCGCTGACCAGCCTCTCGATAGGCGCAACGCTCGTCGAACCGGGGATGTTCCGGTCCTGCCTGGAAATCTCCACGGCAGCGGCTGAAACCAAGAAAATGGCCAAGAAAATCCTCGGCAACAGCCTTTACGTCAACTGCCGGCATTACCCTGCCGCTTCGGCGCCGCAAGCCGCTACGACGGAATGGCAAATACCGCCCACCCAAAGAGTCGCGGTGAGCGGCGGCATGATGCCCCACCCTCACCAGTACTGCGCTTCCAGTAATTAGAAGGGGGTTGCCGCGTCGAACAGCTCGCCGGCTGCCCGCGCGGTCATGAAGCGATTGTCGAGGTAAGGATTGTATTCGACGATTTCCAGCGCCAGGAAACGCGGGTGGTTGTGCAGATGGCGGAACGCCTGCACCAGTTCGTCCTTGAAGATGCCGCCGGGTTCCGGGCTGCCGACGCCGGCTTCCTCCGACGGATCGAGCGCATCGAGGTCCAGGCTAACGCCGAAACCGACGGTATGGCGTTGTACGTGCGCCAGCGCCTCGTCGAACACCGCTGCAAAACCGCGACTGTGAATTTCCGCCATGCCGTAAATTCTGACACCCAGCCGCGCCAGCAACGACGCCTCGCCCTCCTCGAAGCTGCGCGTACCGAGCAGGCACACGTTTTCCGGCAATAATTTCGGGGCGGCCTGGCCGATGCGCATCAGTTCCGCATCGCCGTAACCCAGCAGGCAAGCCAGCGGCATTCCGTGGATCGCGCCGCTCGGGGTGGTGGCGAAAGTATGGCTGTCCATATGGGCGTCGATCCACAACAGCCCCAACTCGCCGCTACCATCCAGCGCCTGGCTGACCCCAGACCAGGTACCGATCGCGCACGAGTGATCGCCGCCGACGACCAGCGGAAAATTGCCGCTGGCATAGGCGCAAGCGACCCGCGTG
>CALMWM010000347.1 GCA_937873435.1 uncultured Gallionellaceae bacterium | reverse complement strand
CCGATCATCAGCGTGACGATAATCAGCAGCCAGAAAACGACCGCGCCAAGCGCGGCGGATGGCTTCGACCACATATCGCCCTTGCGCATCAACGTGGTCATGCCAATCCGGTCGGACCAATTGTCGAAGTCGATGGCATTCAGCGATTTCACCAGCATGAAGCGAACGAACTTGGCCAGAACAATCCCCGACGCCATGATCACGAGCATTGCCAGCAGGTTGGGTAAGAAAAACTTGAATTTCAGGAAAACCTCTTGCAAGGGTTCGAGTATCAAGTCCAGAAAATCAGCCATGGTTTTTCTCCTAATAAAGTAATTATTTCCAGTTGGTCACCAGGTAGTCCTTGTTGCGTTCGAACTCCATGCACAGTTTTTCGATCTCCGCTTCCGCCCCGGCCGCATCGAGGTTTTGCGCGGCCATGACGAAAGAGGCGGTTTTCCCGATATACAGCGGCGTCAGCGACTTGATCAGGTGTTCGACCGGCATTTTCTTGCGATGAAAGGCGAGGGCATAATCGTAGATAATCCGTGTCCACAAACTCAGCGGGAAGTCGAACTCCCCATCGGGCAACTCGCCCAGCCTTTCAACCTCCCGCAAATCGCCGGCACCGAGGATCTCCAGCCATATCTCCCGCAAATTGCTCAGACCTTCGCGAAACAGGGTCAACATCCTGGCGGTATTGACGTTGACTTGTTCGAGTCCGACCGTATATTCGAAGCCGAAGGCCGGCACCGGCTCGGAATCGCGGATCGGCATCCAGACCTCAGCGTAGCTCTCCATCAGGTCGAAGAGGGCGCTGACCACCTGGTAAAGCATACTGCTCAGGTCGGAGCCGGGATCCTTGGCATCGTGTATCTTTGCGCCGAGGAAGGATTGCGTCACCTTGAATCCGTTCGCAATCGCCGTCGTGGTCATCCAGATATCGATCCCGAAACGCGCCACATCGGTTTGCCACACGTCCTTGGTCAGGTAGAACTTGGCCAGCTTGCCGGAGAAACCGAAGTCGCCGCCTATCGGCTGGCGCACCCGCTTGCCGTAAAGCGTGCGGGTGAGCGGGTAGACGATGCTGTTGGTGATCGTCCCGTCGAACTTGTGGCGGTGGTAGAGCGGGGCCACATAGTCGAATCCGCCGTCCAGCACCGGCTTCACCAGCAGCTCGATCCACTCGGGAGTGATGCTCCTCAGATCCGAATCGACCACCACGCAAGCCTTCGCTTCGAGTTCCTGGGCGATCTCGAAAATCGTGCGGAAGGCGCTGCCCTTGCCGGGGATGCCAGAATAGGGGAAAGCGATCTTGGAAATCGGTTCGATGCGGTGATGCAGGAGGATGGCGCTGAAATCCTCGACCGAGGTTTTTTGTACCACCTCCATGGTATTGTCGCTGGAACCGCCGTCGGAATTGACAATCACGGCCCGATAGGTGGGAAAATACTTGGCGAGGCCGGCCTGCACCGCCCGCACCACATGGCCGATGGTGCGCGCATTATTGTAGCTGGGGATACCCACGACGATATCGGCGTGGGCAATTTTCGCTATCTGTTCGTGCACATCGGCTCGCAGGGAAATGCTATTCATCATTCTGCCTGGCCCTCCAGATTTTCATTATTTCCTGCATTCCCGGCAGGTTCCAGCAAGATAAGCTGGACATCCATGACATTGGTTCCGGTTGGTCCCGGCATGAAATGGCTGTTTTCGCCCGATAAGCTATCGAAGCGTTGAAAAAAGCCGTAGGAATCGTTGTCATCGAGGTATTGGACGGGATCAATGCCGAGTTGCCGCGCCCGCTCCGCCAGGCTGCCGTCCACCATTGCCCCTGCCGCATCGTTCGGCCCGTCGCTACCGTCGGTGCCGGCGGATAACAAGTATATCCCTTCCCGTCCGTCGGTCTCCCGCGCGAAGGCCAGAGCGAGTTCCTGGTTCCTGCCGCCTTGCCCGCCCCCCCTGACGGTCACCGTGGTTTCGCCGCCGAACAGCAGACACAGCGGTTCATTCGGCCGCAAACCCGCCTGCGCTTCGACGGCAGTTTTAGCCAGTATACGCGCGGCATCGCGTGCTTCGCCCTGAAGTTCGGCAGTGACCATTTTAACGGCAAAGCCGATTTGCCCGGCCTTCGCTTGCGCCGCCGCCAAAGCCTGCTTGATCCCGCCGACGATCACGTTGCGCGTCAACAACATACTGGGATCGGCTTCTTTCAAGGTTTCCGGCGCCATCCCGGCGATGCCGCGCTGGAGATAATCCGCGACGCGTTGCGGGATTTTCTCCTGCAAACCATATTTGGCGATCACCGCCCAGGCATCGCCGAAGGTCGAGCCATCCGGTGCGGTCGGCCCCGAAGCGATCACGTCGAGCCGGTCGCCGATTACGTCGGACAGAATCAGCGTCACCACCTGCGCTGGGTAGGCCGCCTGCGCCAGCCTGCCGCCCTTGACTGCCGAGAGATGCTTGCGCACCGAGTTCAGTTCGCCGATAGGTGCGCCCGCCTTGAGCAATAGCGCGGTGGTTTCCTGTTTGTCGCACAGCATCAGGCCCTCCGCAGGGGCGACCAGCAGCGCCGAGGCGCCGCCAGACAGCAGGCAAATCACCAGGGTTTTCGCGTCGGCGCCTTGCACGGTTTCCAGGATGCGCCGCGTACCTTCCTCGCCGGCCTGGTTGGGAATCGGGTGGGAAGCCTCGACTTGTTCGATATGGGCCAGTTTTGCGGTATGCCCTTCTTTCACCACGATCAACCCGGCGGCAATTCGAGCGCCAAGCAACTCCTCGATCGCCAGCGCCATGCGCGCGCTGGCCTTTCCCGCTCCGACCACGATAATCCGTTCGAAGGTATCCAGCCGGTAGGATGCGCCGCCCACACGCAAGCTCTCCCCGTCCAGTTTCATCGTGTTGAGCACGGCTTGGCAGGGGTCTACCGCCGCCAGGGCAGCGCCGAAAATCCCGGTCAGTTTTTCCCGGTAATTGGCTAAAGTCATCATGCTTGGTTCTCCCCGCGCGCTAAAAGTTGCAGCAGCGCTTCATTCCAGCCCAGCGGGCCGGGGCTTTGGGTTTTCATTAGAGCGGCGATGTCGACGCGCGCATCGAAATTGCCGTCCTCGTGGCGAACCAGCACCGCCTGGTCGACGGACTGGAGCATCGGCAGATCGTTGTAGCCGTCGCCCAGCCCGATCGTCGCGACCGCACCCCGATCCTGTTCGTAGAGCGCCTTCAGCAGGCGTACCGCGCGGCCTTTGTCATGCCGACCCATGATGTGGAAAATCCGCCCCTGGGTCCAGTTCAGGCCGGCATCCTCGATTGCCCGCAGGAAGCCCGCATCGGGGACTCCGTCGAAAACGAAGGGCTCGTCGAAATCGCGCTGCTTGGCCAAGGCGGCTTCCTCGCGGCCTAGCCCCGTCAACTCGGCGACTTCCTCGACCGTCATGTCGGTGAAGCCGCGTACTTTTACCCCCAGCCGTTCCCGCAACGCGGTGAAGTGGCGCCAGATCTCCGCATGGGGGGTGCCGAGCGTAACCAGCTGGCTATCGTCGAGTGTTTCCGCCTCTGCGACCGGCGCGGCAAAATAGCCTGACGGAATGAATATCCCCCCGCCGTTTTCGGAAATGAAAGGATGGCGGTTATCCATGCGCTGGCGATACACCGTCATCTCCGCGCGGGTCTTGCTGGAACACAGAATCAGCGGGATGCCGCGCTCCCGGAGCTGTGCCAGTGCCGGCAAGGCCTCTTCGAAGGAATACTTCAGCGGGTCCAGCAAGGTTCCGTCGAGGTCGCTAAAAACGATGATTCTCTGCATCGGTTCCTTTCTTGTTGATGATTCGCCAGTGTTAAGCGGCACAAGTTTGCGCCACGCCTGTGAACCAGCTATTTCAGCGATGCCAGATAGGCGGCGAAATCATCGCGCAAATCCTCGTGTTTCAGCCCGTATGCCACTTGCGCCTTGAGGTAACCCAGCTTCGAGCCGCAATCATAGCGGGTGCCGTTAAAGCGGTAGGCCAGCAGTTTTTCCTCCTGCAACAGCGCGGCGATGCCGTCCGTCAACTGGATCTCGCCGCCGGTTCCCGCCTGCACTTGTGCCAGATGATGGAAAATCCGCGGTGTCAGGATATAGCGTCCGACCACCGCCAAGGTGGAGGGCGCTGCCTCGGGACTGGGCTTTTCGACCATCCCATGCACCTGCTCCACGCCGGGTTCCAGGCTGGTCGAACTGACGATGCCGTACTGCCCGGTCTGGCTGCGCGGGACATCCTGCACCGCCAGCACCGAACATTGGTAACGCCGGAACACCTCGACCATCTGCGCAACGACAGGCGGCTCATTGTCGATCAAGTCATCCGCCAGGATCACCGCGAACGGTTCGTCCTGCACCACCGGCTGCGCGCACAACACCGCATGGCCCAGCCCGAGCGGCTCATGCTGACGGATATAGATGCAATTCACGTACTTCGGTATCACTTCCTGCACCGCGCGCAACAGCTCGTCCTTGCCGCGCGCGACCAACTCCGCCTCGACCTCGTAGGCCGTGTCGAAATGGTCTTCGATGGCGCGCTTGTTGCGCCCGGTGATGAATACCATGTCGGTAATGCCGGCCGCCACGGCCTCTTCTACCGCATACTGGATGAGCGGCTTGTCCACGACCGGCATCATTTCCTTGGGGCTAGCCTTGGTCGCGGGAAGGAAACGGCTGCCCAAACCAGCGACCGGAAATACGGCTTTGGTGATTTTTTTCATGAGCGATTTACCTCCTTGTATGTGGCGTCGGTATGACATAGCCCCCGACAGTTCCATCTTAGACCACAGCCAACTAAAGATTTTCCGTGGCCTTGTCGCCTGTAGCATTTCACCTTGCAGCCGAATTCCTCAGCGATTTCCCGGAGCACAGACGGCGATTCGACGCATCTATAAGTAACGCAAATAGAGATAAGCGCTGCTCACCGCGATGCTCGCCAGCATCAGCGGAAAAGCCAGCAACATGAAAGGCAGGAAGCGGATCGGCTGCCCGGAACGTTCGGCGAAGCCGGCCACCACCAGGTTGGCGGAGGCGCCGACCAGGCTGCCGTTACCGCCCAGGCAAGCGCCGAGCGCCAGCGCCCACCACAAGGTTCCGAGATTTTCCGCGCCGAAGGTGACGCCCATGTTCTGGATCACCGGGATCATGGTGGCGACGAAGGGGATGTTGTCCACCACCGCCGAGGCAATCGCCGAAACCCACAGGATGGCGATTGCCGTCACCTTGTAGTCCCCGCCGGTCCAGTCGACGATACGCTCGGCCAGGATGGACAATGCACCGGCTTTTTCGACGCCCGCCACCACCACGAACAAGCCGACGAAGAAGAAAATCGTCACCCATTCCACCT
>CALMWM010000346.1 GCA_937873435.1 uncultured Gallionellaceae bacterium | reverse complement strand
CGTCGCTATTGACGGTTTTTCGTTACCGGAGACACCATGAAGAACACCGCGATACTTGCCCTGGCCTTGTCTGGCATTCTGCTGACCATCCCGTTTGCCCAGTCTGCCGAGGAAGACGGGCGGCAGCTCGTGACGCTGCCTGAGAACATGAAAACGCATACGCTTGCCAACATGCGCGATCATCTTCATACCCTTGAGGAAATCCAGTCGGCTTTGGCCAAGGGGAATTACGATGCCGCTGCGGATATGGCCGAACAGCGGCTCGGCATGAACTCTTTGGAGTCCCACCAGGGCAAGCATATGGCGCCTTTCAGGCCGGACGGCATGAATCAGTTGGGATGGGATATGCACAAGGCTGCCAGCCGCTTCGCGCTGGTCGCGCAAGAATCCGCTGTGGATCGCGATCTCCCGCGTGCGCTTGGCGCGTTGAGCGAGATGACTCAGCAATGCGTTGCCTGTCATGCGGCCTACCGCCTCAAGTAGGCGTTGCAGAATGGGAGCGGGATCACTGAACGCTCCCGCGGGCTACCGGATACCTTGGCCCGGGAAAGCTGAATGAGTACCCTCTACTGGCATTTCCCCGTATCCGGCGTCGAAACCTGGCTGTGGCTGCCGCCCCTGGTGGCATTCGGCCTGTCTTTTTTCTGTTCGATGGTCGGCATTTCCGGCGCTTTCCTGCTGATGCCGTTCCAGATGAGCGTGCTGGGCTATGTCAGCCCATCCGTCAGCGCCACCAATCTGGTATTCAACCTGTTCGCCACGCCCGGCGGGGTATGGCGCTATGTTCGCGAAGGGCGGATGTTCTGGCCGCTGGCGGCGCTGATTATCCTGGGGACGCTGCCCGGCGTGGTGCTGGGGTTTTACCTGCGGGTGCTGTACCTGCCCGATGTTTCGCATTTCAAGCTGTTCGTCGGTTTGGTGCTGATTTTCCTGAGTTGGCGGTTGCTGGCGGAATTTTCGCCGTGGGCGGCGAAAAGGCCCGCCGTGTCGGCTTCGACGGACATGCCATTACGCCTGCTGGATGTCGGCTGGCGGCGGGTGAGCTTCAGTTTCCAGGGGCGCGAACACGGCTTCAGCACCCCGGCCATGCTGATCTTGGCATTGGCGGTGGGAATTATCGGCGGCACCTACGGGATCGGCGGCGGGGCGATCATCGCGCCGTTCTGTATTACATTCTTCCGTTTGCCGGTGCATATGGTGGCCGGTGCGGCGTTGGCGGGAACCTTTGCCACTTCGCTGATCGGCGTGGCGGTGTACACTTTTCTCCCGCTTCCCGGCAGCGCCTATGCGCCAATCGGCACGAGCGCCGCGCCGGATTGGTGGCTGGGCAGCCTGTTCGGAATGGGCGGCCTAGCCGGAATGTACCTGGGGGCGGCGTGCCAGAAGCATGTCCCGCAACGGGTGCTCAAGGGCGCATTGGGCGTGCTGCTGGCCGGATTGGGCGCGAGTTATCTTTTCTGAGGACGTAAACACCATGTTCAAGGCCATTTTCCAACTGCCGCGCACCGTCTGGCTGCTCGGCCTGGTGAGCCTGTTCAACGACAGCACCAGCGAGCTGATCTATCCGCTGGTGCCGCTATACCTCGCCTCGGTGCTGATGGCGGGGCCCAAGGCGCTGGGGCTGATCGAGGGCATCGCGGAGGCGACCGCCAGCTTGTTGAAACTCTTTTCCGGGGTGCTGATGGACAGACGAGGACATGCCAAGGGCTGGGTCGCGGCGGGCTACGGTCTGGCGGCGTTGGCAAGACCGCTGTTTTACTTGGCGTCGAGCTGGCCGGCGGTGTTGGTGCTGCGCTTTGCCGACCGGGTGGGCAAGGGGCTGCGCACCTCACCGCGCGATGCGTTGCTGGCCGGGGCGGTGGATGAAAAGCGCCGCGGATTGGCGTTCGGCCTGCACCGCGCGATGGATAATGCCGGGGCGGTGCTCGGGCCGTTGCTGGCAGCCTGGTTACTGGCGCGCGGCGTAGCGCTCAAGGAGGTGTTCCTGTGGGCCATCGTGCCAGGCATGATCACGGTGGCGCTGGCGCTGCTGATCCGCGAACCGCCGACCATCCCGGCGGCCAGCCGCCAGCCCTTTTCCTGGCGGCTGGAAGGTTTTCCGCCGGCCTTCAAGCGCTATCTGCTGGTGCTGGCGCTGTTCACGCTGGGCAACTCGTCCAACATGTTCCTGTTGCTGCGCGCCAGGGAGCTTGGCTTGCCGGAATACCAGGTGCCGCTGTTGTGGGCGTTGGTGTCGGGGGTGGCGATGGTGTTTTCCACGCCGCTCTCCGCACTCTCCGACCGTCTCGGGCGGATGCGCCTGATCCTCTCCGGGTGGGCGGTGTACGGGCTGTTTTACCTGCTATTGGGGATCAACGGTTTCCACGCGGTGTTGTTGTGGCCGCTGTTCGCTTTTTACGGGCTGTTCCTCGCCGCCACGGAAGGTGCCGAAAAGGCGCTGGTGGCCGACCTCGCGCCGCGCGAACGTCTCGGTACCGCCTACGGCTGGTTCAATCTCACCGCCGGAGCAATGCTATTGCCCGCCTCGCTGCTGTTCGGCTGGCTGTGGCAGGGCGTTGCCGCCGAAGCGGCATTCGCTTTTTCCGCCATTTGCGCGTTGGCGGCGGCGTTGCTACTGCGTTTCTGGGTGGGGCGGGCAGCTTGACATTCGGATGTAACGGGAGCGTGTAAAACTTCGTTTAAGGTCTATCCTTAACTGTACGTTTTCCACTCTCGGAGGTAAGCATGAATACCAGCATCCAGTCCATCCACGCCCGCGAAATTCTCGATTCTCGCGGCAATCCTACGGTCGAGGTCGAAGTTGCATTGCAAGGCGGCGCCTTCGCGCGCGCGGCGGTACCGTCGGGGGCTTCCACCGGCGTTCACGAGGCGCTGGAGTTGCGCGACGGCGACAAGGGGCGCTACGGCGGCAAGGGAGTGAAAAAGGCCGTCGGCCACGTCAATACCGAGATCGCGCTGGCGCTGAACGGTATGGATGCGCTCAACCAGGGGGCGGTGGATCGCGTGATGCTGGAACTGGACGGCACCAAGCACAAGGAAAAATTCGGCGCCAACGCCATCCTCGGCGTGAGCCTGGCGGTGGCGCGGGCGGCGGCGGAAGCCAGCGGCCTGCCGTTGTTCCGTTACCTCGGCGGTTCGGCGGCGTGCCGGATGCCGGTGCCGATGTTCAATATTCTCAACGGCGGTGCCCACGCCAACTGGCAAGGCACCGATTTGCAGGAATTCATGATCGCGCCGGTCGGCGCTCCCAATTTCGCCGAGGCCCTGCGCTGGGGCAGCGAGATCTACCACGCGCTGAAAAAAGTCCTCAAGGACGGCGGTTATTCCACCGGGGTTGGCGACGAGGGTGGTTTTGCGCCGGTCTTGAAGCGCAACTCCGACGCGATGGACTTGATCGTCAAGGCCATCGAACAAGCCGGCTACCGTCCCGGCGACGACGTGGTGATCGCCCTCGACCCGGCCTCCAGCGGGTTTTACGAGGACGGCCTGTATAACCTGCGCACCGAGGGGCGCAAGGTGGATGCCGCGGAAATGGTGGCGATGTATGCCGAATGGGCAGCCAAATATCCTTTCGCGGTGCTTGAGGACGGCTTGGCCGAAGACGACTGGGAAGGCTGGAAGCACCTTAACCGCGAGCTGGGCGACAAACTCGAACTGGTGGGCGACGATCTGTTCGTTACCAACGTCGAGCGGATTGCGCGCGGCATCGAGGAAAACGTCGCCAACGCGGTGCTGATCAAACTCAACCAGATCGGCTCGCTCTCCGAAACCATCGCTGCGGTGCAGCTCGCCTATTCGGCCAACTGGGGCGCGATGGTGTCGCATCGCAGCGGCGAGACGGTCGACAGCTTCATCGCCGACCTCACCGTGGCGCTGGGAACCGGCCACCTCAAGACCGGCGCACCGTGCCGCGGCGAGCGGGTGGAAAAATACAACCAGTTGATGCGTATCGAGGAATACCTCGGCGATTCGGCGGTGTATGCCGGGCGCAAGGCGTTCGTGCGCTAAATAGAATCGGTGTTTGTTCCTCTCACACCAACCCTCCCTCCAACTCTCAGATGGTATCCGTTCCCTCTCCCGCTTGTGGGAGAGGGTTAGGGAGAGGGCTTAAGGGGGATGCAGCGCATTCTTCAAGGATGCTAAATCGGGAAGCGCCGGCAGGATGCATAAAACAAAAAGCCCTGGAATCGTTAAACTCCAGGGCTTTTATGTTTTGTTGCAAGAAACCGCTTATTTCAGCTTGGTTTCCTTGTATTCCACGTGCTTGCGTACAACCGGGTCGTACTTCTTGATCGACATTTTTTCCGGCATGGTGCGTTTGTTCTTGGTGGTGGTGTAGAAATGGCCGGTGCCGGCGCTGGATTCCAGTTTGATCTTTTCACGCATGATGAAATTCCTCGGTTAGATCTTTTCGCCGCGGGCGCGCAAATCGGCCAGCACAGCGTCAATACCATTCTTGTCGATGGTGCGCAGCGCAGCGTTGGACAAACGCATGCTCACCCAGCGGTTTTCGCTTTCCACCCAGAAACGGCGATTCTGCAGGTTAGGCAGAAAACGGCGCTTGGTCCTGTTGTTGGCGTGGGAAACGTTGTTCCCGCTCATCGGCTTCTTGCCGGTGACTTTGCATACGCGAGCCATGAAAATTACTCCAGATCGAATTTCGTAAAACGCGATTTATACCATATTTCGATTGGTGAGTTCAAGCCAAATTTGAAATCGCGTTCTACGCAGCCTGTCTATCCGCACCCCATGGATGTATCTTGGCGAGCGCATCCGCCAGCGCATCGCGCGCCATTTCCGTATCGTATTTCGCCTGGCAGCGCAGCCACCAGCCATCCGAAAGTCCAAAAAAACGGCACAGCCGCAAATCCGTATCTGCCGTGACCGAGCGCCGCCCGGCCACGATCTCGCCGATGCGCTGCGGCGGCACGCCGATCTCCTTTGCCAGCCGGTAATGGCTAATCCCCATCGGTTTCAGGAATTCTTCCAGCAACATTTCGCCGGGGGAAACCGGCGGAATTTCGCGCGTCATGATGTTCTCCTAATGATAATCGACGATTTCCACGTCAAATGCTGTTCTATCCTCAAAACGGAAACACAGTCGTCACTGATCGTTGATACGTACACTCCATTGCCTGGAGCGGTTGCCGGATAGTGCTTCCAGCCGGTTTCCGGGCGGCACGCGCATTCCTCGATGCGAGCCGCAATATCCAGTTGCTCCAGCTTGCGCAACGCCACGCGCTCGAAATTGACGAAACGGGCTATCCGTTCACCCTTGAACAGTGCCTCGGTTTCACGGCATTTGAAAGACTGGATCATGGGGATGGATCATAACGCAATGCGTGATTAACGGGAGGCGTGATGAATTTCGTACTTGAAGTTGGTGCGACGGAGATGTCTCATACTTAATCCACTACAGTCGGGTATTTCACCAGTGATTATTTGGTATCGTGCTCGAATGACTCAAGTGTGTCATCAAGCGACATTCGAGGCGTAGAATTTGCAGCAAGAAAGCCGACGCTCGTGACATGCGGAAAGCGGCCATAACCATCCGCTCACCATAACCATATGCGGGACAATTGAAGGGCTGCCACGGCTCAGAAACCTGTCGATGGTTTCTTTGGCCGTGGCGAAGGATTACGGGTTGATTGATCCATTTTCTTCAAACCGGAGCATTTTGTATCTACGAGCTCTTGGCAGAGATGCGATAGCTATTGCATATAGCGGAAATTGAGACAATCAAATTTACCTAATAACCATCGAGCCCTAGTATGGCTCCATGTCATCGCGGATGACTCAAGCCGATAGGAGATAACCATGACCACGCTTTTGATGAAAGAGCAGCAAGACATTTTCGTCGAATACTTGGCGCTATGGGCCATGGCGCATTAACCCTGCAACTAAACACATCAGTACGGGAGACAATCATGAACGAAACTGGCACACACTCAACGGGCAAATGCCCGGTCATGCACGGCGGCGCAACTTCAGCCAACATGGTCAACATGGACTGGTGGCCCAGGGCCCTGAATCTTGACATCCTGCACCAGCACGACAGCAAGACCAATCCGCTGGGCGCTGACTTCGACTATCTCGATGAACTCCAGAAGCTCGACGTCGACGCGCTCAAGAAGGACGTCAAGGCGCTGATGACCGACAGTCAGGACTGGTGGCCGGCCGATTACGGCCACTACGGCGGCCTGATGATCCGCATGGCTTGGCACTCAGCGGGCACCTACCGCATCGCT
>CALMWM010000345.1 GCA_937873435.1 uncultured Gallionellaceae bacterium | reverse complement strand
CGTCGCGATGCTGGTTCTGCCAAGCTCGATCCATTATTGACAGGGGCCTATCAGGCATTCATGGCGGGCGACATCAGCAAGGCAGAAAACGATTACCGCAAAGCCTTGCAACAAACGCCCAACAATCGCGACGCTTTGCTCGGCCTTGCCGCCATCGCGGCGAATCGCGGCCAAGCGCAGGAAGCGGCCAGCATTTACCTGCGCGTGCTGCAACTCGACCCCAAGGACTCTGCCGCCCAAACCGGCCTGATCGGGCTGAAAGGCTACAGCGACCCCACCCTGAGCGAAAGCCGCCTGAAGACCCTGTTGGCGCAGCAGCCCGATGTCGGCTACCTGCATTTTGCACTGGGCAATCTCTACGCCTATCAGGCCCGCTGGCCGGAGGCGCAGGAAGCCTACTTCAACGCCCTCCATTGCGATGGCGGCAACGCGGACTATGCATTCAATCTGGCCGTCAGCCTGGATCATCTCGACCAACGCAAGCCGGCGCTAGCTTACTACCAACGCGCACTAACCCTGGTTAAGGATCGTTCCGCCAGTTTCGACAGCGAGCAACTGAAAAAACGGATTCATGAACTGCAGGCGAATTAGACCGGTAGCGATCAAAGGTAGAGACGCAATTATGCAAACTCAACATGTAGAACCGCATGACCGACTCCGCGCCTAAACGTCCGCAACGCCCGCTCGGCGCCCTGCTGATCGAAAAAGGGCTGATTTCAGAGGATCAGCTGCGTATTGCACTGAAAGAGCAAAAGCGTAGCGGCGACCCACTCGGCAAAGTGCTCACCTCGATGGGCTTCATCACCGAAGCCATGGTGCGCGACGCACTGGGACAAAACATCGGCCAGCAAAGTATCGACCTGGCGCAAGTGGTGGTCAGCGCCGAAGCCCTGAAGCTGGTGCCGCAGGATTCGGCACGGCGCTACAACGTGCTGCCGGTCGCCTACAACCGCGAAACCAGCACGCTGACGCTGGCCATGTCGGACACCTTCAACGTGGTCGCGCTCGACCAAATTCAAGCCTTGGTCGGACGCGAAGTCCGCATCCAGCAAGCGCTTGCCGGCGAAACAGAAATCAAGCGCGCGATCGACAAGTTTTACGGCTTCGACCTGTCGATCGACGGCATCCTGCGCGAAATCGAAACCGGCGAAATCGATTACACCACGATCCAGTCCAGCAGCGACGAATACAGCCACCCTTTCGTGCGACTGGTCAACGAACTGCTGGCCGATGCAGTGCAGCGCGGCGCTTCGGACATCCATTTCGAACCGGAGCAAAGCTTCCTGCGCTTGCGTTATCGCATCGACGGCGTGCTGCGCCAGGTGCGCAGCCTGCACAAGGCATACTGGCCGGCCATCGCGGTACGGCTCAAGGTAATCAGCGGGATGAACATCGCCGAAACGCGTGCGCCGCAAGACGGCCGCATTTCGCTGACTTTTGCCGGCCACCCGATCGACTTCCGCGTCGCATCTCAGCCCACCACCCACGGCGAAAACATCGTGCTGCGCATCCTCGACCGTCTGAAGGGCATCGTGCCGCTCGACAATCTCGGCCTGCTCGATGACAACCTGTCGTTGCTGAAACTGATGATCGCCCGCCCGGAAGGGATCATCCTGGTGACCGGCCCGACCGGCAGCGGCAAAACCACCACGCTATATTCGATGTTGAGTTACATCAACACCGAATCGATCAACATCATGACCCTGGAAGACCCGGTGGAATATCCGATACCGATGATCCGCCAATCCTCGGTCAACGAGGCCGCCAAGATGGATTTCGCCAGCGGCATCCGTTCGATGATGCGGCAGGACCCGGATGTGATCCTGGTCGGCGAGATCCGCGACGCCGATACCGCCGGTATGGCCTTCCGCGCCGCCATGACCGGCCACCAGGTGTATTCCACCCTGCACACCAACTCGGCCATCGGCGTCATTCCGCGCCTGACTGACATCGGCGTGCTGCCCGACATCATGTCCGGCAACATCATCGGTATCGTCGCCCAGCGCCTGGCTCGTAAATTATGCAAGCATTGCAAGGAAGCCTATCAGCCCGACCCGATAGAACTGCATATCCTCGGCGTGGCGGAAACCTATAACGATGCCCCGATTTACCGCGCCACCGGTTGCGAACGTTGTGACTTCCAGGGTTACAAGGGACGCATCGCCATCATGGAATTGCTGAAGATCGACCCCGAAATCGACGAACTTATCGCTCGCCGCGCCACCTTGCGCGAAATCAAGCAACTTGCTATCGCCAATGGCTTCCATCAACTCGCCGACGACGGCATCCGCCGCGTTCTCGACGGCAACACCAGCCTGGATGAGATTTCCCGGATGGTGGACTTGACGGGCAGAATCCATTGACCACGTTCAACTACAGGGCAGTCGACGACGGCGGCAAGACCGTCACTGGAAAAGTCGACGCCGCCAATACCGCCGACCTGGAACAGCGCCTGTCGCGTATCGGCCTGTACCTGATCAGCAGCAAGGTCGCATCGGGGAAATCGGCAATCCTGACTGCGCGCGGCGTCAAGCGGCAAGACCTGATCACCTTCTGTTTTCACCTGGAGCAACTCAGCAAAGCCGGCGTCCCCCTGCTGGAAGGCTTAAGCGATTTGCGCGACAGCATCGAACATCCACATTTCAAGGAAATCGTCGGTGGCTTGATCGAGAAAATCGAAAGCGGTTCACGTTTTTCCGATGCCATTGCGACCTACCCCACCGTATTCGAACCGATATTCGTCAGCCTAATCCGCGCCGGCGAAGAAACAGGCCAGCTTGCCGAGGTATTCAAGAAGCTGACCGAAACGCTTAAATGGCAGGATGAATTGGCTGCGCAAACCAAGAAACTGCTGATGTATCCAGCTTTTGTCGGCACGGTAATCGGCGGTGTAGTATTTTTCCTGATGATTTACTTGGTGCCGCAACTGACCAGCTTCATCAAAAACATGGGAGGAGAACTACCTTTTCACACCAAGGTATTGATTGTAGTGTCCGACGCCTTCGTCCATTACTGGTACCTAATTCTCTCCGCCCCGGTGCTGCTTATCTTCGGGATCAAAATCATGCTCCAGACCAGCGAAAAATTCCGTTTTCGTTTTGATCG
>CALMWM010000344.1 GCA_937873435.1 uncultured Gallionellaceae bacterium | reverse complement strand
CAGCAACAGTTGGGCAAAGTCATAGCCGCGCTGACTATAAAGCTTGGGATGCTCTGAATTATATTGCGCTTGTTTTTCCTCTGCCTGGGTGTAAGCGGTGAGCGCTTGGCTCAATCTGCCCTGACCATGCAAGGTGCGGCCCAGATAGGCAAAGGCTTCAATAGTTCGCCGCGAGTGTTCTTCCTTATCTTTAATGCGTACGACTAGAGTTTTGGTTGAGCGACTTACCTCTTCTGCTTCGGTCCAATGGCCTAACTGGATGAGCAATTCCACGAGGTTGTGGGAGTATCTGCTGAAACTGTCCCAATCTCTCAGTTCTTTTCGCTGTTGCCTGCTAATGCGTTGTGGCTCCAGAGCATCCTCCAGCCTCCCTAGCGACATCAAGCAGAAAGCGACTATCGCTAGCAACCAAGGCCTATCAGCATCCTTTATGGTTTCGCCGGGTAATCCTGTGTCCGCTTTTACCGGCGGTCGGCTCCAGCCGCCCGGGAAAAAGCTCGCCAGCGCGGCCAGGTCGGCGGAATAAGCCCCCAGTTGGAACATGCTGAAGCCTTGTTTGCCGTGCTGGATGCGATCATGAAAGACCTCCAGCGCAGTCCGATAGTGCCCCGCCTTGCAGCCATGTCCGACGGCGCGGTAAAGCGGCTCCAGTTCCTCCAGCGTATCGGGCTGTTCCTTGTCCGGCAGCCCACGGAACCAGTCGAACAGCACCGAGTGAGCGGCTCGCCAAGCTGAATGGGCTTCCTGTTCCAGCAGTTCGCCGAAGTGTTCGCGCACCAGCGGGTGGGCGTCTAAGTCGGGTTCGTTGCGGCTCAGGTCGGCGTCGAGCAGGCCCCATTGGCTGAGGCGCGCCAGGGATTCGAGGATGGTCGGTTCGTCAGCCTTGTGCAGCGCTTCGGTGAGGCCGGGGATGGGGGCGGCGGCCTTGAGGGCCAGCAGCGCGCCCCACGGGGCGGGGCGGTCGAACAGGCCGAGGATGCGCGCCAGTTCCCGATCCAGCGCTTGGTGTTCGTCGGCCAATGCGCTGTCGAACCAGGCCATCACAGTGGCGGCGTGTTGTTCGCCGGGCTGGGGCTGCCAGGGGCGCGCGAGGAAACCGGCGGCGCTGGCTTGCAGATAGGTGTGGCAGAACTCCGCCGCCAGCACCAGGGCGAGCGGGTGGCAGCCGCAGCGTTCGGCCATCGCCGCCAATTCGCTGTCATCGCCGCGCACGCCGCGCTGGCGCAGCAGTTCCCGTGCGCCGTCCGGGGGCAGCAGGCCAAGGTGTTTCTCCTTGAAAAAGAATCCGTCGGCAATCGAGGTTTCGGGAATCGGCAAACGGCTGCTGGCGAGGCACAGCGCCTGTCCCGGCTGTTTCGCCAGCCCTTCCAGCAGTGCGGCGAGACCTCTATCCTTGACCGTGCCGTTGAGCTTGGGGTCGTCCTTGGCGAGTTGTTGCAACGGCTCGATGCCGTCCAGCACCAGTACGGTGGGCGTCTTGGCGGCTTCCGCGGCGAGCAGGCGGCCCAGTTCGTCGTCGGCGGCGTTGGCGGCGTGGTTAACCGCCAGTTGCTTCAGCGCGGCCAGCAGGAAACCGCGCGCGCTGGTGGCCTGGTTGTGGCTGCCCTGGCTGTAGAAGGAGTGGCCGAGAAAGCGCGTTCCGGCCGGCCAGTCCTGCGTCTCCAGCCATTTGCGCACCAGTGCCGACTTGCCGGTGCCGCCCTCGGCGACCCACAGGATAATGCCCTTGTGATCTTTCCAGGCGTCGATCTGGGCGAGTTCGGCGTCGCGGCCGAAGAGGCGGGTAGTGGCGCCGGGGAGTTTGGCGAGGAGGGCGGGGAGTCCGCCGGTCTCTGCTTGCGGCGGCGTTGCCGGGGGCGCACTTTCGGGAGGCAGGGCAAAGGGGGCCTGGGCCAAAAGTTGGAAGTCGGCCTGGAGCGCGGCGTTTTCCAGTATCGCGGGCGCTACGGCGATGCGGAGTTTGGGCGCGTGTTGAGCGAGGGCGTTTTTTATTTCCCTGGCTATCGCCGTGTAAGCCAGGCTGGGCGGGTCGAAATCGACGATAGGCTTGGCGTCGCGCGGGAGCAACTGGAATTTACGGATGAAATCGAATTCATCCCACAGGCAATGATCGGTCAGCACGAACAGGATCAATACGCCGCCGTCGCGCTGGCGTTGCAGGAATTTAGCGACTTCCACGTCCATGCAGAAGTTCGAGGCGAGGAAATATTCTTCCAGCAGGAAAATCGCGGCATCCGCCCCGTCCATGGCCGTTTCGATGGCTGCGCGCCAGTCGGCTCCGGCGGGGATGGCCCGGTCGTCCCATATCTCCAGCCAACCGCTGCGCGCCAACGGCGCCAGATTGATTTTCAGCCGGTCCTTGACGGCCTCGTTTTCATGCGCGTAGCTGAGAAACAGGCGATGAGGGTGTTCGGGCGGAGCGGGGGTGGTTACGGCCATGACGTGCAGTCTCCCTTTTTTCCCATTATTACCGGATTCGCCGATGGGTGAAAGGCACTGCTTGGCGGCGAGGTAGGAGCGACCTCCCGGTCGCGAGCCGGTAAATTCGCGACCGGGAGGTCGCTCCTACATGCCGTCGTTTCATCCTGTTTCAACAACTCGCCAGCCATTTCCCCGTTTTCCCTGCTTATGCTTTAAAATTCGGTCGATGAGTACGCCATTCGAAACCATTGCCCTGATCGGCAAATACAACAGCCAGGAAGTCGGCGATTCGCTGCTGCGCCTGGCGGCTTTTCTGGAACATCGCGGCCACACGGTGCTGGTGGAAACGGAAACCGCGGAGAGTGCCGGGGTTCGCCAATTTCCCCTCGCGACGCTGGAAGAAATCGGCGAGCGGGCCGATCTGGCGGTGGTGATGGGCGGCGACGGGACGATGCTGAATATCGCCTGTTCGCTGTTCCCCTTCGGCGTGCCGCTGGTCGGCATCAATCTCGGGCGGCTGGGATTTCTCGCCGACGTGTCGCTCGATACCATGCTGGAAACCATGGGCGAGATGCTTGACGGCGAATACCTGACCGAAGACCGTTTCCTGATCAATGTGACCGTGCGCCGCCACGGCGAGAATATTTTCGAGGCTCATGCCTTCAACGACGCGGTGGTGAGCAAGGGCGCGACGGCGCGGCTGATCGAGCTGGAAGTGTTCGTCGACGGGCAGTTCGTCTACAGCCAGCGTTCCGACGGGCTGATCGTTTCCACCCCCACCGGCTCGACCGCCTACGCCCTGTCGTCGGGCGGGCCTATCCTGCATCCGACGCTGGAAGCGCTGGTGCTGGTGCCGATCTGTCCGCACACCCTGAGCAACCGCCCGATAGCGGTGAACAGCGAAAGCACCCTGGAAATCCTGCTGATCCACGCCGACGATGCGCGCGTCCACCTCGACGGCCAGCGCCATTTCGATTTGCAGGCCAACGACTGGGTGATCGTGCGCCGCGCCCCGCAAAACATCCGCCTGCTGCACCCCTACGGCCACAGCTATTACGACATGCTGCGCCAGAAGCTGCATTGGGGTGAGAAGCTGTAATGCTGCTGAACCTTGCGATTCGCGATTTCATCCTGGTCGACCGTCTCGAACTGGAATTCGAGCGCGGTTTTACCGTGCTTACCGGTGAGACCGGCGCCGGCAAGTCCATCCTGATCGATGCGCTATCGCTGGCGATGGGCGAGCGCGGCGATGCCGGGGTGGTGCGCCAGGGCTTTGAGCGCGCCGAGCTGGCTGCCGAATTCGATATTTCCGGGATTCCCCACTTGCAGCGCTGGCTGGCGGAAAGCGACTTGGCCGGCGACCCCGGGGTGTGCCTGCTGCGCCGGGTGATCGACAGCGGCGGGCGTTCGCGCGCCTTCGTCAACGGACGTTCCGCGACCTTGCAGCAATTGCGCGAGGCGGGCGAATTCCTGGTCGACATCCACGGCCAGCACGCTCACCAATCCCTGTTGAAAACCAGCGCCCAGCGCGATTTGCTCGACGCCTATGGCAATCTGGCCGGTTCGGCCAAGGAAGCCGCCGCCGCGTTTCGCGAGTGGCAGACGCTGCGCCGCGAGCGCCTGGAATACGAAAAAAATGCCGCGGCTTCCGCCGAGGAATTGGCCGAACTGGAACACCAGGTGCGCGAACTGGCGACGCTCAGTTTCGCCGCCGAGGAGTGGGCCGAATTGCAGGTCGAACACGGCCGTCTGACTCATGCCGCGAGCCTGATGGAAGGCGCGCAATTCGGCATGGAAGTGCTCTCCGAAGGCGATGGCGCGTGCCTGTCGCAGCTGAACGGGGTGATCGCGCGCTTTAGCAGCCTGCTCGACTACGATGCCGGGCTGAAGGAAATCCTCGATACCCTGGAGCCGGCGGAAGTGCAATTGCGCGAAGCGGTCTACAGCCTGCGCCATTACCTGCAACGCGTCGATCTCGACCCGGAACGCCTGGCGCATTGCGAACAGCGCCTGCGCGACGTCCACGACATGGCGCGCAAATACCGCACCACCCCGGAATTCCTGGCCGAACTGCTGGCGGAAAAACAGGCGCGCCTGGAAAAACTGCGCGGCTTCGAAAGCGGCGGCGAGCTGCAACAGCAAGAAGCCGAGGCGCAGCAGCGCTACCGCGAGATCGCCGGGCGTCTCAGCGCCGGGCGCGAGCAGGCGGCGCGCGAGCTGGGCGCGAAAGTCAGCGAAATGATGCAGGATCTGGCGATGGCCGGCGGATGCTTCGAGATCGCCCTCAACCCCTTACCCGACGGCGCCGCGCACGGCCAGGAAGACATCGAATTCCGCGTCGGCGCGCATCCCGGCGTGCCGCCCAAGCCGCTCGCCAAGGTGGCCTCCGGCGGCGAACTGTCGCGCATCAGCCTGGCGATCCAGGTCGCGACCGCGGCGGTATCGCCGGTGCCGACGCTGATTTTCGACGAAGTGGATGTCGGGATCGGCGGCGGGGTGGCGGAAATCGTCGGCAAGCTGCTGAAACAGTTGGGCAAGGAGCGCCAGGTGCTGTGCGTTACCCACTTGCCGCAAGTGGCGGCGCAGGGCGACCGCCAGTGGCAGGTATCGAAGAGCGCCAGCGACGGCCAGACCATGAGCCGCATCTGCCTGCTCGACCGCGTCGACCGCATCGAAGAAATCGCCCGGATGCTGGGCGGCATGGAAGTGACCGAGACGACCCGGCGCCATGCGGCGGAGATGCTGGGAATTGAAAAATAGTTTTGAGTGTTTAGTGCTTAGTGTTGAGTTAGCGACGCGCTACGCGCGGCGACATCAACTAAAAACTCAACACTAAAAACTGCTTTATCGCGGCATCACCCGGTCGATTTCAGCGATCAGCGAATTCAGCGGTTCGCGGAGTTCTTCCAGCAATGTTTCAGCCAAATCGTTTTGCTCGGCTCGCAGCGCCGATTCGAGCGCCTTGACCAGCTTGACCAGCGCGCCGGCGCCGACATTGGCGGCCAGTCCTCGCAGGGTGTGTGTCCGGCGCACGGCGGTTTGCAGGTCGCCGGAGCGGTATGCTGCGGCGATGCGCTCGATGGCATCGGCCTGATCTTGCCGGAACAGCGCCAATATTTTGCGGTAGAGCTCAACATTGCCGTTGATACATGCCAGCGCCGCATCCGCATCCACGCCGGACAGGCGCGGCGCACCGGTTTGCGGGAGCGTTTCGCGGTCTTTATCGGTTTCGCCTTGCGCCGAACGCGGCTTGATCCACTGCGCCAGGGCCGAGAAGAAGTGCTCCATGTGTATCGGTTTGGCGATGTGGTCGTTCATGCCGCTGGCGAGACACTTTTCGCGGTCTCCGCTGAGGGTGTTGGCGGTCATCGCGATAATCGGCAGGTCGGCGTAGCGTGCGTCTTCCCGAATTTTGCGGGTGGCCTCGAATCCGTCCATCACCGGCATCTGGCAATCCATCAACACCCCATCGTAAGCGGCACGGCCGATCATCGCCAACGCCTCGGCGCCGTTGACGGCGATGTCGGCGCGGATGCCGGCAATTTCGAGAATTTCCAGTGCGAACTCCCGATTGACTGCGTTATCCTCGACCAGCAGCAGATAGGCGCCGTGCAGCAATTTCGCCGCATCGGGAATTTCGCTTGAGCTGGAGGGGGGCAGCGCCGGTAGTTTGTCCGGGGCAGGCTGTACAGCGCTGACACCGAAGCGGGCGGTGAAATAGAACCGGCTGCCGAAGCCGGGTTTGCTATCCACGCCGATTTGCCCGTCCATCATTTCGATCAGGCGTTTGCTGATGGACAGGCCCAGGCCGGTGCCGCCGTATTTGCGGGTGGTCGAGTTGTCCGCCTGGCTGAACGGGCTGAACAAACGCTGGCATTGTGCTTCGCTCAAACCTACCCCGCTGTCGCTGACATCGAACC
>CALMWM010000343.1 GCA_937873435.1 uncultured Gallionellaceae bacterium | reverse complement strand
GGTGCCGGTTTCTGGCTGCGCGATAGCATGGTTAATCCGCCGGCAGCGGCCAGCGCGAGCACGACAGCGGCAGCCACACGCTTGTACGCACGTTTTTTGACATCGCTGCCTGTTTCTTCCTGGCCTGGTTCTTCTTGCGGCATTTATCTATTCCCCTGAAAGATGTGCAAAATCTATGTCTGAGACGATGGTAGCATGTAATTTCCCGACGCGACAGATAGCCCGGAAAGGCCTGCCGTTGCGGTATAATCGGCACCTTACACCTATGAAAATTCTTGCGCTCGATACTTCTACAGAATTCTGCTCGGTTGCCGTGCTGGCCGACGGGGAGTTGTTCTCCCGCGAAATCCTGGCCGGGCAGAGCCACTCCGCGCGGCTGCTGCCGCTGGTTACGGAAGTGCTGGCGGAATGCGGCTTAGGATTGGCTGATCTGGACGGTATCGCCTTCGGCAGCGGGCCAGGCTCTTTCACCGGTTTGCGGATCGGTTGCGGCGTGGCACAGGGGTTGGCGTTCGGCGCCGATTTGCCGGTAATCGGCGTGTCCACCTTGCTGGCGCTGGCGCAAGGCTGCGCCGGCGAACGAGTAATCGCCTGTCTCGATGCACGCATGGGCGAGGTGTACCACGCGGCGTATGAGAAGGATGGCGAGGGCTGGCGCGAAGTATCCGGGCCGGGATTATACGCGCCGCCGGAGGCGCCGCTGCCGCAAGGCGCCGGGTGGGTCGGTTGCGGCAGCGGGTTTGCCGCCTACGGCGCAGCCTTGCAGCAGCGCTTTGGCGGACAGTTGGCCGGTGTGCTGCCCGATGCGCCGCCGCGCGCACGCGACATGGCGCAGCTGGCCTTGCCGCTGTTCCTGCGCGGGGAGGGGATGGACGCAGCACTGGCTGCGCCGCTGTATATCCGTAACAAAGTTGCCTTGAAGACCAGCGAACGATGAATGCCGTATTACAACCTGTTGCGAGTTACCGACCGATGCGCCTGGAAGACGTCGACCGGGTTATCGAAATCGAACATGAAATCTATCCTTTTCCCTGGACTCGCGGCAATTTTGCCGATTCGCTGAGTGCCGGTTACAACTGCTGGATCAGCAGGATGGATGCGGAAACGACCGGTTACGGGGTGATGATGGTGGCGG
Organism: uncultured Gallionellaceae bacterium; assembly: GCA_937873435.1. Taxonomy (GTDB): domain Bacteria; phylum Pseudomonadota; class Gammaproteobacteria; order Burkholderiales; family Sulfuricellaceae; genus JAGXQV01. The sequence goes on along the minus strand of CALMWM010000343.1, from coordinate 5,201 downwards.
CGGGCGAGGCGCATTTGCTCAATCTCGGTATCGCGGCCCCTTGGCAGAGACAGGGAATGGGGCGCCAGTTTTTGTGCCATTTGGCCGATGTGGCGCGCGAACACCATGCGGAAATCATGTTGCTGGAAGTGCGCTCCTCGAATATCGCGGCACGCCGGTTGTATGCGAAAAGCGGCTTCAAAGTGCTGACCATACGCAAGAATTACTATCCCGCCGCCAACGGGCGCGAAGATGCGCTGCTGATGGAACTGCCTCTATGAACGCCAAAACCGATCTTTACCTCAAGGAAATGGGGCTAGGGCCGCGCTGGCGTTTGCGTACCCCGGTGCTGGCCGCTTTGGAGCCTGAGGTTTCAGTGAATGCCGAGCCGCAATCCGACGCAGCAACGATCGCCCAGGCGGCTCCCGAATCGCGTGCCGCTCCTGCCGATAACCGCCGCATAGCGATTCAGGGAATGGACTGGTCGACCTTGTGCAGCGATATTCGTACATGCAACGCCTGTCCGCTATCCTCCACGCGCACCCAGGCGGTTCCCGGCGTTGGCGCGGAACGAGCCGACTGGTTGTTCGTCGGCGAAGCGCCGGGCGCCGACGAGGATGCCCAGGGTGAACCCTTTGTCGGCCAGGCAGGCAAGCTGCTCGATGCCATGCTGGCAGCTATTGGTTTGAAGCGCGGCGACAACGTGTATATCGCCAACGTGCTCAAGTGCCGTCCGCCGGGTAATCGTAACCCGGCAGCGGAGGAGGTGATGCGCTGCGAGCCCTATCTGCTGCGCCAGGTCGAATTGATCCAGCCGAAATTGATCGTCGCCCTTGGAAAATTTGCCGCCCAGACCCTGCTTGCTCAAGATGCGCCCATCGCCAAGCTGCGCGGCAGCGTTCATCGTTACCAAGGGATTCCAATGGTCGTCACTTACCATCCGGCCTATCTGTTGCGGACCTTGACCGATAAGGCCAAGGCTTGGCAGGATTTGTGCCTCGCGGTAAAGACGATGCGTGAAGTGGAGCAGGCGGGGTGAGCCGTCCCAATACGGCCAGCGATCAGTTTTACCATGATCTGATCGACCGGATCAGCGAAGGTTATTGGCTGCTAGGGTCGGATCAGCGCATTATCGAAGTCAATGATGCGCTGTGCCGCATCCTCGGTTATCGCCAGGATGAGTTGGTAGGCAGGCATCCTTTCGATTTCGTCGATAGCGAAAACTTTGCCGCCTTCCAGCGTCAGGTCGAGCAAATCGCCGACACGCGCCACCGCGTCTACAATATCACCTTGCAGGCCAAGGACGGGGGCGGCGTTCATGCCCGCATCAGCGCGACATCGGTGCATGACGAAGCCGGAAAACTGATGTATTCCTTTGCGTTCATTGCGGATGTTACGCAGCTGCGCAACGCCGAGGACGTGCTGCACCAAGCATTGAGCGAGCAAAAAATCATCCTGGAAAATGCCGACATGGGCATTGCGCTGGCCGGCAAGCACAAGTTCCTGCGCGTAAACCGCCAGTTCGAAACCCTCTTTGGCTACGTGCGCGGCGAACTGCAAAACCAGCTAACCGACCTGATTCATCCTTCGCGCGAAGCATTTGCCGATTTCCGCCGCGAAGCGGGTAGCGTAATGCGGCGCGGTGTTCCCTATCGAAGCGAGCGCCTGATGCGACGCAAGGACGGCTCGATGATCTGGTGCCGTATCGTCGGCAAGGCGATAGATCCTTCCGATTTGCCGAACGGCACGCTGTGGATGGTCGAGGATGTCACCGGACGCAAGGAGGCCGAGGAAAACCTGCGCCTGTCAGCCAAGGTTTTCGACAGCAGCGTCGAAGGAATTCTCATTACCGATGCGTTCAGCCGGATCATCACCGTCAATCACGCCTTTACCTCGATAACCGGCTACGAGATCGCGGATGCCGTGGGCAAGACTCCAGCCTTGCTGCGTTCCGGCAAGCATGGCGAGGATTTCTACCAGAACTTGTGGGCGTCGCTCAAGGAAGCCGGCCAGTGGCGCGGCGAGATATGGAACCGGCGCAAGAGCGGCGAAACCTACCTGGAATGGTTGACGATTAGCGCCGTCAAAAACGACCAGGGCGAAACCACCAATTACGTCGCGGTGTTTTCCGACATCACTTCGCGCAAGCTGGCGGAGGAACGTCTCAGCTATCTCGCCAACCACGATGCGTTGACCGGGTTGCCCAACCGCACCCTGTTCATCGAGCGTTTAACCTTGGCGCTGGCTCACGCGCACCGTAACCGGAAAATGGCGGCGGTGATGTTTTTCGATCTGGATCGTTTCAAAATCGTCAACGATACCCTCGGTCATGCCGCTGGCGACGAGCTGCTGCAGGAAGTATCCAGGCTGGTCGCCGGCTGCCTGCGCGAAGACGATACCGTGGCGCGTCTCGGCGGCGACGAATTCACCGTGATTCTGGAAGGCATCGGCGATGATCAGGATGTCGCCCCGATAGCCCAGAAGATCATAGATACGCTTGCCAAGCCGATGAATTTGAGCGGACAGGAAGTGTTCGTTACCGCCAGTATCGGCATCAGCGTTTATCCCAACGATGGCCGCGATGCGCACGAACTGGTGAAAAATGCGGATGCCGCGATGTACCGTGCCAAGGAATTGGGCAAGAACAATTACCAGTTTTTCAAGTCGGACATGAATGCCCGCGCCTTCGAGCGGTTGACCCTGGAAAACAGCCTGCGCCGGGCGCTGGAGCGCGACGAATTCGAATTGCACTACCAGCCGCAAGTGGATATCGGCAGCGGTCAGGTGGTAGGTGCGGAAGCGCTGATCCGCTGGCGTCATCCCGAGATGGGGCTGATTTCGCCTGATCGCTTCATTCCGATTGCCGAAGAAACCGGAATGATTCTGCCGATCGGCGAATGGGTGCTGCGCACAGCCTGCGTCCAGAACAAGGCATGGCAGGAGGCCGGTTACCCACCGCTGCATGTGGCGGTGAACCTTTCCGGGAGGCAGTTCAAGCAGAAGAATCTGCTACGCATGGTGGAGCAGGTGTTATCGGAAACCGCTTTGGATGCCGAATATGTCGAACTGGAAATCACCGAAAGTGTCTTCATGGATCAGGCCGCCGAAGCCATTGCGACCATCGGGGATATGAGAAAGCTCGGACTGCGCCTGTCGATCGACGATTTCGGTACCGGCTATTCCTCGCTCAGTTACCTGAAACGTTTTCCGATCGATACCTTGAAGATCGACCGTTCGTTCGTGCATGACATCACCACAGACCAGGACGATGCGGCTATCGTCAAGGCGGTGATCGCGCTGGCGCACAGCCTGAAGCTGATGGTCATTGCCGAGGGAGTGGAAACTGCCGAGCAACTCGATTTCCTGCGCGAGCACGGTTGCGATGAAATTCAGGGATATTATTTCAGCAGGCCGCTGACGGTAGCGGCGTTTACCGCGCGTATGGCCGAAGGCTGGGCTGTTTGAGCGGGGTTTCCAAGCCGCGCATTTCGATTTCTTACGCAGCGAAAGGATACATATGGAATACGTCAACCGCAGCCTGGCCGTGATCAAGCCCAGGCAACCCTTCTTCGACTGGTTGAAGGACACCCCGGACTGGGATCTCGACCTCACTTTGGAAACCCTGCGGCTCGATTGTACGTCCTTGCTGATTCCCGAGTTCGATGAACCGGAGGACGCCATCAGCTATATCGACGATATGTTCGAGCAGATTTTCGAGATGGAGTTGGCTTCATGGTATGAAGACCAACAGCTTTGGCCGCAAAAGCGCACGCTCAAGATGTTCTGGGAGTGGTTCGAGATCGAGTTGCACTCGATGGTGATCGACACTACTGAAGAGGAAGACGACGAAGCTTCCCCTTTATCACTGAGCTTGCACTGAGCAAGTAAAAGCAGTTTTTGGTTTTGAGTGTTTAGTGTTGAGTTGCGGAATATGCTTTGCATATGATCCTATATCGACGCGCTTTGCGCGGCGACATCAACTAAACACTCAACACTGAACATTCAAAACTACTTTTGTTCTATCGTCAAACCATGCTCAGGGCCACCGCTTCCGCGACCTTGATGCCGTCTACTGCGGCGGAAAGAATACCGCCCGCGTAGCCTGCGCCTTCCCCGGCGGGATAAAGTCCCCGCGTATTCACGCTCTGGAAATTCTCGTCGCGCGTGATGCGCACTGGGGAAGAGGTGCGCGTTTCGACGCCGGTCAAAACCGCGTCGTGCATCGCAAACCCCTTGAGTTGCTTGTCGAAAGCGGGGAGCGCCTCGCGGATGGCTGCGATGGCGTAATCCGGCAATGCCGTGCTCAGATCGCATAGATGCACGCCGGGCGTATACGACGGCAGCACCGTGCCAAACTCGCTTGAAGGTTTGCCGGCAAGAAAATCGCCGACCAGTTGCCCAGGGGCATGGTAATTGCCGCCGCCCAATTCGAAGGCGCGGTGCTCCCAGTGACGCTGAAAAGCAATGCCAGCCAGCGGATCGCCGGGAAAATCGGCGGGTGAAACATCCACCACGATGCCGCTGTTGGCATTGCGCTCGTTGCGCGAATACTGGCTCATGCCGTTAGTCACCACGCAACCCGGTTCCGAGGCGGCGGCAACCACTTGGCCGCCCGGACACATGCAGAAACTGTAAACCGAGCGCCCGTTGGCGCAGTGGTGCACGAGCTTGTAATCGGCGGCGCCAAGCAAGGGGTTGCCGGCGTTCTTGCCGAAGCGGCAGCGGTCGATCAGTGATTGCGGATGTTCGATGCGGAAACCGATGGAAAAAGGTTTTGCCTCTATCGTCACACCCCGTTCGTATAGCATCTGAAAGGTGTCACGCGCGCTGTGACCGATTGCCAGCACCACATGGTCGGCGGCAATTCGCTCGCCGTTGGCCAGCACCACGCCGCGCACCTGCCCGTCGTCGATCTCGATGTCGGCTACCCGGCTCTGGAAACGGATTTCCCCGCCGAGTTCCTCGATGTTGGCACGCATCTTTTCGACCATGCTGACCAGCCGGAAGGTACCGATATGCGGCTTGCTGACATAAAGGATTTCCGGCGGGGCGCCGGCTTTGACGAATTCGCTGAGCACCTTTTTGCCGTGGTGCTTGGGGTCCTTGATCTGGCTGTGCAGCTTGCCGTCGGAAAAAGTGCCTGCGCCGCCTTCGCCGAATTGCACGTTGGATTCCGGGTCGAGCTTACCTTCGCGCCATAGGCCGAAGGTATCCTTGGTGCG
>CALMWM010000342.1 GCA_937873435.1 uncultured Gallionellaceae bacterium | reverse complement strand
TCTGGGTGTTATGAACAGGCAAGCTAATCTGAGCCGCCTTTAGACTTCACGCCAGCCATGCCTCGTCATGGTTTGCCATCCCCGTGTGCAGAGCGCGGGAGAATATAAAAAAATGAAACGCATGTTGTTTAACGCATCGCAGGCCGAAGAGCTTCGCGTTGCGATTGTCGATGGTCAAAAGCTCGTTGATCTCGACATTGAATCCGCAGGTAAAGAGCAACGCAAAAGCAACATTTACAAGGGTGTCATCACCCGCATCGAACCCAGCCTGGAAGCGGCCTTTGTCGATTACGGCACGGATCGCCACGGCTTTCTTCCCTTCAAGGAAATCTCCCGTGTCAACTTTAATGCGGCCGAGGGCGTGGACATTTCGCGCGCCCGCATTCAGGACGTGTTGAAGGAAGGCCAGGAATTAATCATCCAGGTCGAAAAGGACGAGCGCGGCAACAAAGGCGCGGCGCTGACCACCTTCATCAGCCTGGCTGGTCGCTACCTGGTGCTGATGCCGAACAACCCGCGCGGTGGTGGCGTATCGCGTCGCATCGAGGGTGAGGAACGCAACGAACTGCGCGACATCATGGCGCAACTCGACGTGCCGCCAGGAATGAGCATCATCGCCCGCACCGCCGGTATCGGACGCACGTTTGAGGAACTCCAGTGGGACCTCAACTACCTGATGCAGCTGTGGCGCGCCATCGAGTCCGCCTCCAAATCCCAAAGCGGCGCCTTCCTCATATACCAAGAGGGTAGCCTGGTAATCCGCGCTATCCGCGATTACTTCCAGCCTGACATTGGTGAAATCCTGATCGATACTGAAGCGATTTACGATCAGGCAGTGCAGTTCATGAGCCATGTCATGCCGCAAAATGTCGTCAAGGTGAAGCTCTACCACGACGATGTGCCGCTGTTCTCGCGTTTCCAGATCGAACATCAGATCGAAACCGCCTTCGCACGAGAAGTCGGCCTGCCCTCCGGCGGCGCCATCGTCATCGATCACACCGAGGCGTTGGTATCGGTGGACGTGAACTCCGCACGTTCCACGCGTGGGTCGGACATCGAGGAAACCGCATTCCGCACCAACCTCGAAGCCGCCGATGAAACTGCCCGCCAACTGCGCTTGCGCGACTTGGGCGGCTTGGTGGTGATCGACTTCATCGACATGGAAAGCAGCCGCAACCAACGCGAAGTGGAAAACCGCCTGCGCGATGCGTTGAAATTCGACCGTGCTCGCGTCCAGACCGGCAAGATTTCCCGTTTCGGCCTGCTCGAACTCTCTCGCCAACGCTTGCAACCCAGCTTGGGAGAAAGCAGTCATATCCCTTGTCCGCGTTGCCACGGCACTGGTCATATACGCGGCACTGAGTCTTCTGCTCTGCACATCCTGCGCATCCTGCAAGAGGAAGCCATGAAGGAAAACAGCGCTGCCATCCGCGCCCAAGTTCCGGTCGACGTTGCTACCTTCCTGCTTAACGAGAAACGCGCCGAGATTCACATGATCGAATCGCGCCTCAAGGTGGATATCGTTCTGATCCCGAATATTCATCTTGAAACGCCGCATTACAACATCCAGCGCCTGCGCCAGGATGAGGTAGGAGAAGATGAAGCAGTACCGAGCTACCAGATGGTGGAAATCCCGCCAGAAGCCGCCGAGGAAAAAGCCGGGGGCAACGAAGCCAAGCCGGTGCGCCAGATCGCTGCGGTGCGCGGTATTACACCGGAGCAGCCAGCCCCCATTATGGCTGTGGAAGCCAAGCAGACAGAAGGCTGGCTGAGCAAAGTGAAAAAAATATTTGGCTTTGGCGCTGCCAAGGAGGAAGAGGAAAAAGCCATCAAGCCGCGAAGCCGCACCCGCGACAGCGGCCAATCCGAGAGACGCCCGCCACGGCGCGAGCGTGATCCTAATCGCCGTGACCGCGATGCACCGAAAAATGACGAGCGCCGCCCGCGTAATGAAGACCGGGACGCACCGAAACCACGTAATGCTCCTGTCAAGAAAGAGCCCGCACCGGCACTGGAAAGCGGGCGGAATGCCGCAGCCCCTGCGAATGTCGCTTCCGAGAAACCGGAAGGAGAATCCCGCAGTAGGCGCGGACGCCGTGGTGGACGTCGCGAACGGGGCGATCGCGAGGGCGGAAGACTTCAAACGACGGAAAATGCGCTTGATGTTTCCGCACCGCCAACAGAAGCCAATGTCGTTGCCGTTCTTCAGCCTTCGACTGTTGCGGAAAAAGTTGAGTTCTCTACCCCGGTAGCACAAGCGCCAGTCAAACCTGCCGAAATCGAAGCGCCAGTACAGGTTGCCCAACCCACCGTTCAACAGCAAGCAGAGCCTGTTGCGCCCCAAATTGTAGCAACACAGGTACAGGAAGCCGCAATAGCCGAGCAGCAACCCGCCCCTGCTCCAGTAGCAGTGGCAACAGAGGAAGAAACCAAACCCAAGGCAACTCGGCGCAGAAAAATCCCTGTGGCCGTAGAAGAAAGCCTGCCGGAATTGGGCGAATTGGTCATGATCGAAACCAGCCAGGACAAGGTCAAACCTGCTGAAGAACAGCCTGAACCGGAAAGCCAGCCGCGTCCACCGCGATCGCGCCGCACGCCTCCCCCACCCGTCGTGGAAGAGAGTGCTCCGTTGGTCATGATCGAAACACGCAAGGCCGAGTAAAGCAAAACCAGAAAGGGGCTGTCATCAGCCTAATGCCGTTCACTTAAGCCCCCCGAACCTGTTTGGTTGGGTAGCGTGACGGCAC
>CALMWM010000341.1 GCA_937873435.1 uncultured Gallionellaceae bacterium | reverse complement strand
CCGCGCTGGCGTCTGGCAAGACCACTTGTTCTTCGGCAGGCAGAGCATCCAGCGACAAGGCGATACGATGCGCCGATTCGGCAAAGTTTTCCACCAACTCGACGACCACCCTCCCCTCGGAAAGCGCCAATTCGAGTTCCCGCGCATGGTCGGAAAGCGCCATCGCCCCGATGGTGGCGGCGCCGGATTTGACTGAGTGCGCCAGGCGCCGGGCTTCGCCCAGTTCGTCGCGCTCGATCAGTTGTCGTATGCGGCTGTCGGCATCGCCGAAATCGTGCCGGAAAATCCGCAGGATGCGCAGGTAGAAGGAGGCCTTCCCCATGTGGTTGCGCAACCCCTCGCGTGTATCTATGGCGTCCAGTCGGGAATAAAATGGCGCTGCCGCAGCCGAAACCGTTTCCAACTGCCTGTTCGCTGGCATTTCCTGGGTAGTGCCGCTGCTGCCTAGCCACTTCTTCAATGCCGCATACAGCACCTCGGGATTGATCGGCTTGGTGATATGGTCGTTCATGCCGGCTTCCATGCTACGCTCGCGGTCGCCGGCCATGGCATGGGCGGTCATGGCGATAATGGGGAGGTTGCTGAAGCGTGGGTCGGAACGTATTATTTTGGTGGCCGTAATGCCGTCAATCTCGGGCATTTGAATATCCATCAAGACCAGTTGGTAATCGCCGGCAAACACCTTTTCCACAGCATCCCGACCGTTAACCGCCTCGTCGATGGCAAGCCCCGCCTCGTCGAGGAATTCGATGGCAACCTCGCGATTTAGCGGACTGTCGTCTACCAGCAACACGCGCGCCCCGCGTAACACGCTCAAGTCGAGGTGGCGATCTTCCACGCTTTGGCGATAGCGGCGACGCTGACCGGAGACTTCCTCCCCCAGCAGCGATTCGACGATCGCATCGTGTAGCGTCGATTCGCTGATCGGTTTGGTCAGCAGATGACCGATACCGGCCTGCTCGGCATCAAAGGCCAGTTTTCCCTGACTGTAGGCGGTAATCATCAGAATCGCCGGCATCGCGCCGATGGGATGATCTTCCTGGCGAATCCGGCGCGCAGTTTCGATCCCGTCGATGCCCGGCATCATCCAGTCGAGCAGCACGACGCGGAAGGGATCGTTTTCCGCCAGCGCGCGCCGCAGCATTTCCAGTGCCTGTTCGCCGTGCTCGGCGATTTCCGTTCTCATGCCGAAATGCAGCAGGATTTCGCTGAATACCGTGCGTGCGGTTTCGTTGTCGTCCACCACCAGCACCCTTACCCCTGCCAGCAGGTCTAGCGGTAGAGGCTGGATATCGCTGCCGGCATGAAGCCGGAAAACCGCGTCGAAATAGAAATTGGAACCCTGTCCGACGCGACTCTCCAACCAAATATGTCCGCCCATCAATTCGCACAGTTGCTTGCAGATCGCCAATCCAAGGCCGGTTCCGCCGAACTTGCGGGTCATCGAGTCATCGGCCTGGGTGAAAGGATCGAATAAATTTTCCTGAAGTTCGGGGGCGATACCGATGCCGGTATCCCGCACCGAAAAACGCAACTGCGCCCTATCCTCATCCACCCGTACAGCTTCCACGCTGACCACGATTTCGCCGGCCTCGGTAAACTTGACCGCATTATTGACCAGATTGGTCAGAACCTGTCCGAGCCGTAGCGGATCGCCCATCAGATTACGGGGAACGCTGCTGCGGATATGAAAAAGCAGTTCGAGATTTTTTTCCTGTGCCTTGAGCGACACCAAGGCAGAGACATTCCTGAAAACGCTGTCAAGAGAAAAGGGGGTTTCCTCTAGGCTCAGCTTGCCGGCTTCGATCTTGGAATAATCGAGCACATCGTTGATTACCCCGAGCAGCGCATCGGAAGATGAAACCACTTTTTCCAGATAGTCCCGCTGCTTGGCGTCTAGACGCGTATTGAGAGTCAATCGGCTCAAACCGATGATGGCGTTCATCGGCGTACGGATTTCGTGGCTCATGCGCGCCAGGAAATCGGATTTGGCCAGATTGGCCTCATGGGCCGCCATGATGGCCTGGTTAAGCGCCTGGGTACGCTGCCTGACTTTCTCTTCGAGTTGTTCGCGATATTCCGACAGTTCCAGGTCGCGCGCCTGAAGGCTATCGAGCATGTCGTTGAAGCCCAGCCCGAGTTTACCGATTTCGTCCTCGCTCTCGACCTTGGCACGCTCGTTCAGGCTGTTATCTTCCTTCACCCTGACCATCAGGCGACTCAGATTCTCCAGCGGAATGGAAAACCATTTCGCCACCGCATGGGA
>CALMWM010000340.1 GCA_937873435.1 uncultured Gallionellaceae bacterium | reverse complement strand
CAGCGCCGCGTCGGTTGCCGCCATGATGTCACGACGGCCATCGAACCACCAGTTCTGCTGCAAACCGAAATGTTTGCCGGTGGAAGGGATGAATTGCCAGATGCCGGATGCCCGGGCGCTCGAATAGGCCTTGGGATTGAAGGCACTCTCGATCATCGGCAGCAGCGCGACTTCGGTCGGCATACCGCGCTTTTCCACTTCTTCGACGATGTGAAACAAATAGCGCTGGCTGCGTTCTACCATGCGGCGCATGTAATCGGGACGAGTGGCGTACCAGGTTTCGTGTTCCTGCACCAGCGGGGTATCCATTTCCGCCAGCGCGAATCCCGAGCGGATACGTTCCCACAAATCGCCGGTAGCCTGAACCGACGGCACATCGGCAGAGCTGGCAACCTCTTCGACAGCGGCGGCATCGATGCTGAGCGGCTCGGAAATCTTCGGGGAAAGTTGCAGCAGGGGAATAATGCCTTGATCGACCGCAACTTCGGCATAAACCTGTTTGGCTACCGGCGCCGTCTGGGCATCCAGTTGTTCGTCCGCTACCGATGCGAGCGGCAACAACAAAGACAACACCAATGAAACAGCTTGGGTAATGCGCATATGGTTTTTGTTTTGGCCGTTTTGGAAATTCACGGGATACTAACCAAATCAGGTGAAAGGAGTCAAGCTTTTTCCCGCTATCCGCATCCGAAAACACCCGAACAATTTATTGATTAGAAAGTATTTCTCCATTCCCTCAGGGCAGCGAACACGCTGACCGGGTCATCCAGCCGTCGACCAGCAAAACGACTGGCGGCCTCGATCACAGCCGGTTCGTGGCAGCGCAGGAAGGGATTGGTTTGCTTTTCCAGTGCCAGGCTGGCTGGCAGCGTCGGCAGGTTGCGTTCGCGCGTTTCCAGATCGCGAATTTCACGCTCGCGCAGCGCGGCATTTTCCGGCTCTACCAGCTTGGCGAAACGGATATTTTCCAGGGTATATTCGTGCGCCGGGTAGACCAGCGTCCCATCGGGCAGTGCCGCGAATTTTTGCAAGGAGGCATAGGCTTGCGGCGGCGCCCCCTCGAATAGCTTGCCGCAGCCGCAGGTAAACAGGGCGTCGCCACAAAACAGGCGATTTGCGCCATAATAAGCAAGGTGATCGGCGGTGTGTCCCGGCACACTGAGCACTTCCAGGCTTAACGGCAGCACCGGAATTTCGATGTTTTCGCCCGCGCCGACCAGGTGGTTGACCGTATCGATGCGTCGGTCGCCGTATATCGCCAGACCGGGGATGTGCTGCAACAAGTCGGCGTTGCCGCCGGTATGGTCGCCGTGATGGTGGGTATCGAGCACGGCAATCAGGCGTAAATCGCGGCTTGCCAGGTAATCCAGCAACGGTTCGGCATCGCCGGCATCGACCGCGATGGCCTCCCGCCCGTTGTGCAACAGCCAGATGTAGTTGTCCTCGAAAGCCGGAATAGGTATGACGGTTAACACGGTTGCAATCCTTAATTAATCTATCGCGGAAAAATTCAATGCCCGATCTTGCCGAATGGCTCTCCACTCCTCTCGGACTATACCTGATCCAGCGCGAGCAGGCATATTTCGACAGGGAAGTGGCCGATATTTTCGGCTTCAATGCGCTGCAATTGGGATTGCCGGAACTTGACTTGCTGCGCAACAACCGTATGCCGTTGCGCCTGCACGCAGGCCGCGAGGATAACTTTAGACTGCGCGCCGCCCCAGACTTTCTACCCATCGCGACGCAGAGCATCGACCTGGTATTGCTGCCGCACATTCTGGAATTCAGCGCCCAACCTCACCAGATATTACGCGAGGCAGAACGCGTGCTGATGCCGGAAGGACAGTTGATCATCAGCGGGTTCAACCCTTTCAGTCTGTGGGGAATGGCGCGCCACCTACCTGGTTTCCGCGATAAATTGCCGGGGCAGCGCAAATTCATTTCGCTGCCCCGCATCAAGGACTGGCTGGCGCTACTCGGCTTCGAAGTGGTCGCCGGGCGGATGTGCTGCTACGCTCCCCCCATCCAGCGCCAGACCTTGCTGCAACGCTTCCGCTTCATGGAAGCCGCCGGCGACCGCTGG
>CALMWM010000339.1 GCA_937873435.1 uncultured Gallionellaceae bacterium | reverse complement strand
GGCTCCGCCTGGCGTATCGGTATCGCCAATCCCGCCGATCCAGGCCGCAGCGTCACTACGCTGGAAGTGGTGGATAAATGCGTCTCTACCTCGGGCGGCTACGGCACCCTGTTCGATGCCGAGGGGCGCTTTACCCACCTGATCGATACCCGCACCGGAAACACCGCGCCGGCGATGCTGGGGGTTTCGGTGGTAGCAGAAAGCGGCATAGTCGCCGACGGGTTGTCCGCCACCATGCTGATGGCGCCGGAAGAGCGCAGGCAAGCCATCCTCCGGGCGGCGGGCGGCTTGAAAGCGATTTACGTTACACCGGACGGCGTAGTTGCCACGGTCACTGCCTGAACATGGACGACACCATCGAAGATTCGCTGGATTACGGCGCGCCCACCTTGGTCGAGGGTTTTGCCTACGTGGTCGCGGTCGAAGGTGAGACCGCCTGGCTGGAACCCGAGCAAACCACCAGTTGCGGCGGCTGCGCGTCGGCTTCGGCATGCGGTGCGAAAGGCATCGGTACCCTGGCGGAACGCCTCGAAGCACGCCGTTTCTCGATTCCGCATCAGGACGGCTTGCGGGTCGGCGAGCGGGTCGTGGTCGGGGTCAGTGAAAAGGCCTTGGTCAAGGCTTCTCTCACCGCTTATGCAATTCCTCTCGCGGTCATGCTGATCTCCGGTGGCGTGGCGCAGTGGGCCGTCGGCAGCGATCTTGCCACCATGGCGGCGATGGCCGGCGGGCTGCTGCTCGGCTTGGCGGGTGCCCGCCTCAACGCGGGGCGCCTGAATGCGCACGGCGAGCTGTCTCCTAGATATTTGCGGCGCGCCGACGTCGCGATAACTTGTCATTTTTGAATCGGTCAGAGGGTTAAATAATGAAAGAATATGTACTCCTAATGATAGGTGCGGCGCTAGTCAACAATGTGATCCTGGCGCGCTTCCTTGGTCTTTGCTCATTCATGGGCGTGACTACGCGCATCGACACGGCGGTCGGGATGGGCATGGCGACCACCTTCGTGATTACCGTCTCGTCGATGGGCAACTGGGGGGTCGAGAATTTCCTGTTGCAACCCTACGGCCTCGGTTATTTGCGCACGGTGACCTTCATTTTGGTTATCGCCGCAGCAGTGCAGTTCACCGAAATGACGGTGAAGAAAATTTCCCCTCCGCTGTTCCAGATGCTGGGCATCTACCTGCCCCTGATCACCACCAACTGCGCGGTGTTGGGTGTTGCGCTGCTGCTGGTCGAAGGAAAAATGAACTTCATCTCCAGCACCTTGTTCGCTTTTTCCTCTGCCCTCGGCTTCAGCCTTGTAATGGTGATTTTCGCCGGCCTGCGCGAGCGCCTGGCGCTGGCCGAAGTGCCGCGCCTGTTCGCAGGCCCGCCGATCGGGTTTATCGTCGCCAGCCTGTTGGCACTGGCGTTCATGGGTTTTTCCGGAATGAGCACTAACTAGGAGTTGAGGACATGTTAATTTCTGTCGGCAGCCTAACGGCGATGGGCGTGGTACTGGGCGGAATGCTCGGCGCGGCGGCGAAATTTCTCGCAGTCGAGGAAAACCCGCTGGAAGAAGAATTGAAGGCCATGTTGCCCGGCTCGCAATGCGGTCAATGCGGCTACGTGGGCTGCGCCCAGGCGGCGGCTGCGCTGGCGCGCGGCGAAGCGCCGGTTACCTTGTGCCCGCCCGGCGGAAAGGCCGTGGTGGAAGCCCTCGCGAAAAAACTCGGGGTCACCGCCGATCTTTCGGAACACGAGGAAAAAGCCCCGGAATACGCGGTGATCATCGAGGAACTATGCCTCGGCTGCACCCGCTGCATCAAGGAATGCTCGGTCGACGCCATCGTCGGTGCCAACAAGCTGATGCATACCATCATCACCGATGACTGCCACGGTTGCGCCAAGTGCTTCAAGGTTTGTCCGACCGAAGCCATCAAGATGTGCCAGGTGCCGTTGACCCTGGGAAGCTGGCACTGGGACAAGCCAGCCGAACACCGCATTCACTGATCGAGGAACGCCGAAAGATGAAACTTTTTCCCATACGCGGCGGGATTCATCCCGAGTACCGCAAGGAGCTGACCAGCGAAAAGGCCATCGAGGCCCTGCCGCTGCCGGCTGAGCTGTATATCCCGCTGCAACAGCATATCGGCGCGCCCGCCGAGGCGATGGTGCGCGAAGGCGATCTGGTCAAGAAAGGGCAAATGATCGCCCGCAGCCAGGGCGTGGTGTCGTCCTCGCAACATGCGCCCACTTCCGGCCGCATCAAGGCGATTGCCGAAATCACCGCACCCCATTCTTCCGGCCTGCCGCAACCGACCATCGTCATCGAACCGGACGGCAAGGAAGAGTGGGGCGACCTGCCAGCGCCGATCACCGATCCTTTTTCCGCCAGCCGCGAAGCAATCAGCGAGCGCGTGGCCGCCTCGGGCATCGTCGGGATGGGCGGCGCGACCTTTCCGTCCGCGGTGAAGCTCAGTCTCGGCATCCAGCACAAGCTGGAAATCCTGCTGATCAACGGCGCCGAATGCGAACCCTATCTGACCTGCGACGACCGGGTGATGCGCGAGTATGCCGACGAGGTCATCGAC
>CALMWM010000338.1 GCA_937873435.1 uncultured Gallionellaceae bacterium | reverse complement strand
GCGTGTGGGGTGGGGATCCGGCATGCGAGCATGAGTGGGGGAGAGTAGGGCGCCCGCATCACCCTGGGCAGGTCGAACAAACGAAATGGAAAGATGCTGTAGCGGCTGGCGCTGGCGGTCTGGCGGATTCTGGATCGTTCTGCCGCTGCGGTGCCTGGCGCGGGGCCTTCGGACTTGAGCCGGACCCAGCGTTGTACGTCGAGCACGCCGTCGCCGTGTTCCGCGAAGTGAGGCGAGTTCTTCGGAATGACGCGACGCTGTGGCTCAACCTCGGTGATGCATACGCCACGAACGGCGGTGCCGGCTATCAGGGAAAGAACGGCCAACGCGCAGACCGGAGATTCACCCAGGAAGCGCTGCGGCACCGGATGAATCGCGAAACGCGCAATCGTGGCGTCGGTGATTTGAAGCCGAAAGACCTGTGCGAGATCCCGTCCGACGTGGTGCGCGCACTGCGCGCCGATGGCTGGTGGCTGCGCTCGCGCATCCCGTGGCTGAAGCGCAACGCGATGCCCGAGAGCACGAAGGACCGGCCGACGACTGCGGTCGAATACGTGTTCCTGCTGTCGAAGTCTGAGCGGTATTTCTACGATGGTGGGGCGGTGAAGAAACCTTCGAGTCCAGCCACCCGCGCGAGCCTCTCTCAAGAGAACATCGACGCGCAGATAGGGTCAACGCGGGCGCACGCTGGCGGGAAATCAAATGGCAACATGAAGGCGGTCGGCGAACGGCCGCGCAAACTCGCAGAAGTCGGGAGCGGAACGAAGAATAATTCATCGTTTGATGACGCCATGGCCGTGATGCCGGCGACCCGCGCGCGCCGCAACAGCGACTGGTTTTTCGAGTCATGGCAGGGGATGCTGCAGGACGAGGCCGGTGACCCGCTCGCGCTGATCGTGAACCCGCAGCCGTTCAAGGAAGCCCACTTCGCCTGTGTCGACGCTGCCACCGAGGCGCTGACGCCGGCCGGCTGGCGCAAGCACACCGAATTGGAGGACGGCGCCTGGATCGCGGCCTATGACCGGGACCGCGATGCGCTGACCTGGCAGCCGGCCACGTTCCACCGCTACGACTTCGACGGCGACATGGTGGCCATCGACAAGCGGGACAGCTCGCAGCTGCTGACGCCGAACCATCGCTGCCTGATCCGCCGACGTGGAGGTGCGGTCGACGTGGTGCTGGCCGAGAACTTGAAGCCGGCCATGGAATTGCCGATGGCGGCGAATCTGCCGCCAGTGCGTACCGCCCAGGCCGGCCCCGGCGAAGACATGGCAGCGCTGCTCGGCTGGTATGTGACCGAGGGCGAAGTGCTGCGCGGCCGGATCATCCGCATACACCAGTCCGAGAGCGCCAACCCGGAGAAGTGCCAGCGCATCCGGGAGATCCTGCGGGCGCTGGCCGCGGAATGGTCAGAGGCCACACGAACCCGCGAGTGGCGCGGCCGTCCGAGTGTTGAAGTCGTGTTCAGCGTGCGCGGCGCAATCGCCTCGGCGCTGCATCGTTTCAGCCCGGTGAAGGCGATCGACACCAGATGGATCAACTGGCCGGTGGCGGCCATCCGCGCCTTCCTTGATGCCGTGATCGACGGCGACGGGCACCGGCGCGCTGACGGCCGCAGCTGCGTCATCCAGAAGGACCGCGCCTTCATGGACGCCGCGCAGATGCTGGCGCTTCGCCTCGGCTGGCGTGCACACATCGCCCAGCGGCCGGAAGGCTGGACGCTGTACCTGACCGAAGGCCGCTGGCTGACGCTACGCGGGACCAACGGCGCCCACGCGCCGGTCGGCCGCCAGCACTACGCCGGCGTGGTGTGGTGCCCCAGCGTTGCCTCGACCTTCTGGCTGGCACGCCGCGACGGCAAGCCGTTTATTACCGGCAACACCTTCCCGCCGGCGCTGATCGAGCCGTGCATTCTCGCCGGCTCCCCAACCGGCGGAACCGTACTCGATCCGTTCGGCGGCTCCGGCACCACTGGGCTCGTAGCCGATCGCAACCACCGCAACGCTATTCTGATCGAGCTGAACACGGAATACGTTGCTATGGGCGAGAAGCGCATCCGCGTGGACGGCAAGCTGTTTGCCGAGGTGACGACGTGACCACCTTCTCCGAACGCAGCATCGCCGGCTATCTGGCCCGCTCATGAGTTTCGACCGAACAATTGTGCTTTCCGGTGAGCAGCAAGTCGCTGCCGTCTCCAGAATGATCGCGTCGAACTGGAAGCCGATGGCGGACGACGGGCATGTACTGGCGGTCAGGCTCTACGAGTACAAGGACCAGCGCACGCTTGAGCAGCAGGGACTGATGTGGATCCGCCTGGGCGAGATTGCCGCGCAGGCCTGGGTCGGCGGCCGGCAGTATCCGGATGATGTCTGGCATGAGCACGCCAAGCGCGAATTCCTGCCGGACGAAGAAGGCCCGACGAAGCGCGCGCGCAAGGGCTACCGGAAGTGGGATTACCTGCCGAATATGGATCGTGTGCTGGTCGGGTCAACCACCGGCCTGACCACCTTCGGAATGGCGGAGTACATGACCCAAATCCTCGCCTACGGCTCAACCGAACTCGGCGTGCACTTCGCGCCGACGCCGAGGGAGATGGCGAGTGCGTAAGCAGCTCACGATCAGCGGTCTTGAGAAGAAGCTGGACCGGATTTTCTCGGTCTTCGTGCGATTGCGGCATGCGAGGAACGGCTACTGCCAGTGTGTGACCTGTGGGAAGTGGCATCACTGGAAGGACATCGACGCCGGGCATTACTGGAAGCGTCAGCATCAAGCTACCCGGTGGGATGAAAGAAATGTTCATCCGCAAGACACGCACTGCAATAAATTCCGCGGTGGTGCCGAAGCAGAGCACGCCACCTACATCCTCGCCAAGTACGGGAAGGCCGTATACGACGAGCTCGCGGTGAAGCACTCCATGATCGCAAAATTCACCCGCGCGGATTTGGAAGGCATGATTGAGAAATACTCGGGACTGGTGAAACAGATGGAGCGACACACATGATCCCCTACCCCGACGACATCCCCTCCATCGACGGCTACTCCCGGGACTGCACGCTCCTCGAATTCAACGCCCGGCTGCTGGCGCTGTGGATCGAGTGCTGGATGGGGATATGGGGGATCGCGGGATGAAGCCATGTCAGAAACATTGGGAAAAATTAAAGGCCGCGATCCGTTCGCGCGGGTTGTGGCATTTGGTGGCTGCCGATGGGAAGGCCGCCATGGAAAATGTTGAGACCGATCTTCGTGGGCGTGCTGATGACAGGAACTACGATCCGTTGATGGCATGCTTTTTCATGATTACCAGCCGCGCGCTTGATATGGGAGGTTTGTATCTTATGACCGGTGATTTCTGCCCTGTGTGCGAAGCGCTGAAACATCGAATAGGCGTGCCAGACGAGAACGGTTCCCCTTGTACCGAAGAGGGCGAAGAGAGTTATTGGATCGATGGCCCGGCCGATGCCGCAATGCGGCATTGCCAAGAAATTGGATTAGTTCCGAAAGTGCAGTGAGCATGAACGCCCAGCGCACCCGCGAACCTGTTGCAATCTATCCCAGAGGCCGCGGCAAGGCCTCCTACG
>CALMWM010000337.1 GCA_937873435.1 uncultured Gallionellaceae bacterium | reverse complement strand
GTTGTCAATACCGCGAAGCGCGGCAGATCCACGCCAGCGTCGGGGGCAAATTCTAGCGTGGCGTCGAAAACGTCGGGGGTGTCGTGATCGAGTCCGAACACGAAACAGCCCTGGACGGAAATACCCAGATGGTGCAAATCGCCAATGACCTGTTTGAATCCGACCGAACCGTTGAAACGCTTTTTGGCATCTTGCAGGCTTTCCGGTGTGACGGTTTCCAGCCCGAGCAGGAGTCCTTTGCAGCCGCTACGTGCGACCAGTTCCATCAATTGCGGGTCGTGGGCCAGCAAAACCGTCGATAAACCGAACCATTCAACGTTGAGCGGTGCCAGTTTGGTGAACAGTTCGCGTGCGTAGTCGCGGTCGGAAATCAGGTTGAGATCGACGAAAATGAGCCGCTTCTGGCCCAATTGGCGGATGTCTTCGATGACCCAGTCAACAGGCTTTTGATACTGTTTGCGCCCCCAGGCTGCGGGCGCAACGCAAAATTCGCAGTCATGCACGCACGAGCGGGTCGCCTCGAAAACCGCCTGGGTCAGGAACTGGCGGGAATCGAACAGGTCGCGGCGCGCATAAGGCATGTCCGGCCGATCCAGGGAAAAATCCGGTGACTGGTAATAGGCCGGTTGCAATGCCCCACGGGCAAAGTCGCGCAGCAGCGTTGGCCAGCTGTCCTCGGCGTAACCGACGCAAACGCTGTCCGCGTACTGGACTGCCTCCAACGGCAGCAGGGTGACGTGCGGCCCGCCGAGCACCACGGTCTTGCCCTCGGCACGAAAGCGCGTGGCGAGTTCGTAGGCCCGCTTGGCCGTTCCGGTAATCACCGTGATGCCGACGAGGTCTGCATCGATAGTGTCGGGAACCGGCTCGACGCCTTCATCGAACAAGGTGATGCGGGCATTCAATTCGGGAGGAACCAGTGCCGCCAGGGTGGTCAGGGTCAGCGGCTGATAGCGTAGCGATTTCTTGAAAATGCCGCCACGTGCTCGATATAGCGGCCCCTTGGGCGAGATAAGCGCGATTTTCACGGTAAGTTTTCCTCGAACAGGGGTAACCAGAATGCTTCACTACGCAGTGCGAGCGGTTTCACGTCGCCCAGGCGCGTCCCGCGAGCGAGCATGGCCCGTTCAACCATTGCAAAAGCCTGTCTGTGCAGCTGCACCCGTAGCGGCGCAAGTTGTCCCAGTTTGCGGGCGTAGGAGTATTGGGGATTGGCGCTGAGACGGTTTTCAAGCACTGCCAAACCGGCAGCGTCCGGTATGTTTTCACAGATCAGTACGTAGCCGGGTCGAGATGCATCCGGCACCAGCATGGCAAAGCCGGGATGGTCAGCGAGACACTTCCCTGCGAAAGTTTCCGTCAGCTTTTCGCCCACCAGATCGCTGGAGAGCGCATCGCGGCCTACGAAGTCGAGAATTGCCTGTCCTGCGCGATTGCGACCTTCGAAGCGGACGCGATCGCCGGTTCGGTAACGATACAAACCGCTGGCGGTGGTGACGACTACTTCGTATTCCAAACCCGGAATAAGCTCGTCTTCAAGGAGCAGCGCGTCGCCTTGCGCGAACTCGAAAAAACCGCGCCTTACCAGGGCGGGCTTGTTGTCCTCATCGGGCACTGTTATGACTGCTTCCGTAGACAACAAGCCCTTGGGCTGGATGATGACGTGCGGCAAGTGTTGTCGGAGTTGCTCGGCATAGCGCCGCGCCGTGCCGGACGCCCAGCAACTGATTACCTTCAAGCGTGGCCATAAGTGTTGTGCATCCGGGATGTCTTCCAGCAGCCGCAGCAAAAAAGTCGGACTCCAAACCGATATTAACTCCAGGTCTGTAGCCGCTTTCAGGTGGGTAATCGTTGCTTGCCGCCATAACGTAACGTCGCGAAGACCTCCCACCTCCAGAGGTACCGCGCTTTGCCGTGCCAGAACGGCACCGGCGTGCTCTCCCAGATATGCGCCATCGGGTAGTCCGACTGGAGCGTCACCCACCCATGTCGTTTCCCGCGTTGCCGGACTAATTGAAAAATATGCACGGCCCGTGATGCCGTGATCTTTCACGGTGCGCGCCAGCCAAGGCACGATGCAATCCTGAAAATCCAGCAGTCCTTCCCGAGAGTAGGGAATCAGCTTGCTACCGCCGCTGCTACCGCCCGTGCGTTCGTAAGCGAGCGGACGTCCGGTGAAAAGCACATCGCTTTCGCCGGAATGCATCCGCGCCAGATGCGGCGCCAAGTCTTCATGGTTGCAGGGCGGAACCCGGCTACGAAACGACTGTACAGAGTCGGGACTGCCGAGTCGTTTGAGATAGTCCGAAGCACCGTTCCGCGCCAACATGGCATGCAGCCAAGCGGTACGATCCGTTTCGTCGACTTTGTCGTCGAGGGTTGCCCAGGGATTGTCAGTCATGAGGTAAAGTTTTCCATGGCACGTCGGAAGATTCTTCCCGCCAACGGCTTCATGTTGAAAGACTCCAATTCGCAGATGCATACCAACTCGTGACCGGCACGATAACCAGGGTTCATCTCGAAAAAAAACCGTGTGGCGGCTTTGTTCATTTCTTCCGGCGAGGCTTCGGCAAGCGCGGACTTGAGGTGGCCTCGCGATTGCGGAAAACGGACGATACCGCTTGCCGGGTCGTAGTCGCTGCCGAATCTGGCGCTGGCCAACTGGTCGGCCAAGGCTTTCAGCTCGTCCCGGTTCTTCTCCCAGTGCGGAAAGAACGACTTGCCGAAGACCGAAAGATATTTGAACGTACGATGTCCTTTTACGAGGAGGAACCAAAACAGTGGAATATCCGGGGCGCTGGCCTTGATCTCGCCGATATGTGCAATCCAGGCAAAGGCCAACTCCTGCTGCCCCCAATGTTGAGGATCGACGATGGTGTCGCCGGAATAAACGATGCGCGCAGGACGGTCGTGACACGCGACATCGAAGACTTGTAACGTCGTAAACCCGATCAGCCTCCCGCCGCAACGGAGCAGGATGGCTTCACCCTTGTCGGCAAGGTCGCTGCAAAAGATGGCCGCCGAACTGCCGTCGAAGTTCTCCAGATAAAGCTCTGCCATCGTTCGGATGGTGTCGTCCGATAGATATTCGATACGAACGACACTGGACTCGTAGCTGCGTCCCATATTCGACTGTGTTCTTCCTATCTGTACTTAATGCTTGTACGCCGGGCAGAAGCCCGGTTCCCTTGTGGAATGATCGTTATATCGCGAGATTGTGCCGCAAACCAATTGGCATAACAAATTAGACAGTCTCCTAAAATCGGCTTTGCTTCATTTGTGGCGATGCGCGTCGCATAACTTTTTCCTGTAAAATCGCGCCATCCCACAAGCTTATTCGCCTATCACCATGCTGAACATCAGACGCTATACCACTTCCCAGCCCGATTTCGAGGCTAATCTCGAACAGTTGCTGGCTTTCGACGGTGCTCAGGACGAGAGCATCGACGAGGTCGTCGCGGCCATCCTGCGCGATGTGAAAGCCCGTGGCGATGCCGCGGTGATGGAATACACGCAGCGCTTCGACAGGCTCGATGCCGCGTCCGCCGAACAGTTGGAACTGCCGCTGGCGCGTTTGCAGCAGGCGCTCGAAGACTTGCCCGCCGACCAGAAGGAAGCATTGCAACTGGCCGCCGAGCGGGTGCGCGTCTACCACGAGAAGCAGTTGATGAAGTCGTGGAGCTATACCGAAGACGACGGCACGATGCTCGGGCAGCAGGTCACCGCGCTCGACCGCGTCGGGCTGTACGTGCCCGGCGGCAAGGCGGCATATCCGTCGTCGGTGCTGATGAACGC
>CALMWM010000336.1 GCA_937873435.1 uncultured Gallionellaceae bacterium | reverse complement strand
CAGGGGAATTCGATGTTTTTCAGGATGTCGTAACCGGCCTGGACATGGACCTTGATCAGCGCGTACTCGATTTCCCCGAGCTTGCCGGGAAAGCTCAGGATCTCGGCGGGAATGTGGATTTTTCCGATGTCGTGGATGGCTGCGGCGAGGTAGATGCCGTGCACCTCCTCCTCCGGCAGGTGCATTTCCTCGGCGATGCGCTGGGCGAGGGCAGCGACGCGGCGCTGATGGCCGGCGGTGTAGGGATCGCGCATTTCAATGGTGGCGGCGATCGCCTGGACGGTTTCCTCCATGCTCTTTTCCAACTGTTCCAGGCTGCGTTTGCGTTCGGCTTCAAGGCGTTCGCGTTCGGTGATGTCCTGGGCAGCGCCATCCCACGCCACACAGCCGTCCTCCTGCACGCTCGGCATGGCGTTGAGCAGGATATGGCGGATCGCGCCGCTACGGTCGAGCCAGCGGAATGCCTGGTTCAGCCGCGCGCCGTCAGCTTCGCAACGCACCAGCGCCGCCTCATAGGCTTGCCGGTCGTCGGCGTGCAAGGCGCCGCTAAACGCCGACGTATCGGCCAGTAATTCGTCCGGCGGCAACCCCAGCACCTCGCTCGAACCTTTACTGACATAGGTGTAACGGGCGTTACCGTCAGAGTAGCGGAGCATCTGGAAAAGCATCTCCGGCACGTTGTCGGCCATGCTGAAAAATCGGTGTTCCGAGGCGATACGTGCCAGTGCGGTATCGAACAAGCCCGCCACGGCCAGATAGACGTTGAGCAATTCGCGGGACAAGGGCGCGCCGCCGGCGTGTCCGACCAACATCACATTCGCGGTGCGGCGCCCCTCGGCCAGGGGCAGGAAGGCGACCGAGCAGTCCTGCGGCAGTTCCAGCGTTTCGCTAGCCAGGAAGCCGCTTTCCAGCACCTGGACGATGGTCTTCCCGGCGACCTCGACCAACCGGGAACAAGGCTCGGCATCGGCCGAGTGGCAGGAATGCAAGAGTATCCGCCCGTCCGGGCGGCGGCCGGCGAAGGCGACGATGTCCGCGCCGAAGAAACGCATCACCACCTTCCCCAGTTCGTTCCAGATGTCCCGGTCGCTGGTGAGTCCCGCAACATACTGCGCGGTCTTGATCACCGCGTCGAAATAGGCCTTTTGTCCGGCATGTTCCATCAGGGTTCCCGTAGCGGCTGGAGGTACAGGTTTTCGAGAAAAGCCTGGTCGAAATCGGGATAATGCGCCAGGTTGACCAGCCGGGCGCGGCGGCGCAATTGCGCCAGCTGCTGCGCAGCCTGCGAGGACAGCATCACGTCGCAACAGCCGGCCAGGGCGGTATTGCCGGCAAGTTCCACGGTTTCGAGCGGCAGCGGCGGCAACAAGCCGATCTTCTGGGCACTGGCGACATCCAGGTAACGCCCGAACGCGCCGCCCACGCACACCCGCCGCAACTCCGCCAGTTTCACCCCGGCATGGCCGCACAGCGCCCGTATGCCCACGCCGACGGCAGCCTTGGCGCGTTGCAGCAGATCCACATCGTTCTTGGTCAAGGTCAACGCCGTTTCCCCGGCCATAAAATCATAGGCCGTTGCGCCAGCGGCAAACTTGCCGGTGCTGCTCAAGCTGCCCGAATCGAGCAGGCAGGCGATCAAATCCACCAGTCCCGATCCGCACACCCCGCGGGCGCGGTCGCCGCCGATGACCTGGCAAAGCACGCCGCCCGCCGCATCCGGTTTCACCCGGAACACCGCGCCCGCTTCCGCCGGCAGGCCGCAGCCGATCCCGCTGCTCTCGAAGGCCGGGCCGCCGGCGGAAGCGGTCACCCACAGCGCTTTGCCGCTCCACAACGCAATCTCAGAATTGGTGCCGAAATCGATGAACAGCGCCGGTGCCGCCGCTTCGACGAAGCGCGTCGCTACCAGGCCGGCCAGCAGGTCGGAGCCGACGAAACCGGCCAGCGGGGCAATTACCTCGATCCCGGCGGCAGGATTGATGCCCCACTCCGCCAGCCAGCCCGAAGTATCGCGGGGCAGGCAATCCACCGGCTGCGTCCAGTGCTCCGGCTGCAACAACAGCTGGTAATTGAGCCCCGAGAACAGGGCCAGCATGGCCGTGTTGCCGACCACGCTGACGTTGACGATGCGTTGCAGGTCGATGCCTTCGCGCGTCGCGATGTCGAGCAGCGCCTCACCTATCGCTGCGACCGCCAGCCGGCTCATCTCCCGTGCCGCCTCGGGCGATTCAGCCGCCGCCGCGAGCCGGGTGACCACGTCGGCGCCGAAATCCAGCTGGGGATTGCGTCCCCAGCGCTCCGCCAGCCATTTCCCGGTTGTTAGATCGAGCAGCGACAGGCACAGGTGGGTGGTTCCCAAATCCACCGCCACCCCGCAGGGATGCTTGACCCCCGGCGGCAGCCATTTCCCCCCATCGGCGGCACCCCTTCGATGCGCCAAGCCCTTGTCCGTCGACGCTTTCCAGTTCGACGGCGGCGCGAGATTGAGAATCTCGATTTGCATGTCGCCGCGCGGAACGACCTGGCAAGCCAGCCGCACGCCTTGGGCGAGCAGCGCCGCAGTCAGGTGCAGATGCTCGTTCTGGGTCGCCTCCCCGGCATCGCCGTCCACCACGCGCACCCGGCACAAGCCGCAGGCGCCGATGCCGCGGCAAGCGGAACGGACGCGGAAATCGGTGGCATCGAGGATGTCGCGCAGGGAAGAGCCCGGTTCGAAATGAATGCGGTGGACGGCGCCGCCGCTGTCGAGAACCAGTTCCGCCATGGCTCATCCTTTCCGGCAGGCCGCCACCATCGCGGCGATGTTTTCCGGCTTGGCCTCGGGCGGGATTTCGCAGCCGGACGAGAGCAGGAAGCCGCCCCTTGCGACGAATACCTCGACCAGCCGGGTCGCGGCGGCGGCGATCTGTTCCGGCTGCGCCTCGACGAAATCCAGAGACTTCAGATTGCCGTCGAGGCAGGTAGCGGGAAGCAGTTGCTGCGCCCTTTGCGGCTCGACGTAATAATCGAAATTGGCGATGTCCACCCCGGCCTCGGGGTAATAGGGCAAGGTCGCGGCGGTCGGCCCGGCGATATTGAGCCAGTTGGCCAGCGCTCCGGCCTGCCGGAAAGCGGCGAAGACCCGTTGCAGCCGCGGCAGCAACAGTTCGCGGAAGAATTGCGGCGGCACCACCGCCGGCGAGGCGGAAGGATCGAACACGATGGGCAAATGAACACCGGCCTCGATCTGGGCCACGCCGTAGCGGATGGAGACCGCAGCGGAGAAATCGAGAATTTTTTCGAAGCTTGCCGGATCGTCCGCCGCCAAGTACAGCGCGGTTTCGATGCCGAGCAACTGGGTCGCCAAGGTCATTGGCCCGGCCACGCAACCCGCCACCAGCACCGTATCGCCCAACTCGCCGCGCAGGATGCCCGCAGCCCGCAGCAGTTGCGGCATCCGCCCGGCAACGGCGGGGTCGGGAACGGCCAGCGCCGCCACGTCGCCGGCAGACGCCAGCGCATAGCTCGCCACGTCGGGATACTGGTGCTCGCGGTATTGCAGGGTGGAGCCGACCGCCTCGGTTTCCACGCATAAATCCATGAACGCGAACACCACGTCGTGACCGTAGCGCTGCAAGGCCCCCAGCTGGCAGCGTGCCAACAAGCTGCCGTCGCGCAGGTAATCCCCCAGCGCCACGCCGGCCAGCACGGCGGCATGGCCGAATAGCTGCGGCACCGCAGGGGTGCGGTCGAGCGGCGCAAACGCCAGCGCGGCCTTGATCCTTTCCAGGCTGTTCATGGCGCCTCCCGCATCAGGCCATCCAGATAGCGCGCCCCGTCGAACGCTGTTTCCGCCACGTAATCCACGTTCAGCGCCTCGGCCGAGGATTGCTTCAACGCCGCACCGCCCGCCACCAGTTTTATCCCGGCCAATCCGCACTCGTCCAGCGCCGCCCTGACCTTGCGCACCTGCGGAATCACCGAGGTAATCAGGCCGCTTACCAGCACGGCTTGGGCATGTTCGCGCAAGGCGGCATTCGCAAGGGTTGCCAGCGGACAATCCTTGCCCAGATCGACTACCCGGTAGCCCTTGCCGATCAGCACCATCTTGGCGATGTTCTTGCCCAAGTCGTGGACGTCGCCCTCCAGCGTGGCAATCACGAAAGTAGCGCGACCCTGCGCCGGCGGCACGCCTTCTGGATAAAGCTCGTTCGCCACCGCAGACACCGCCCGCCCGACCAGCATGATTTCGAGCAGGTTGAAGCTTTCCACGGTGCACTTGTCGTCGAGCCGCCGCATCGCCGCTTCCAGCCCTTCGGTCACGATTTGCTCCGCCGCCAAGCCTGAAGCGCGCAAACGCCGCGCCTCGGCCAATGCCGCGGCATGATCCCCGTCGAGCAGGGACGCCACCAGTTGGTTCATTGCAGGGTTGAGCATGGCAACCGTCTCAGCGGAACGAATTCGGATATTTTCATTGTAGTCGCTAATCAGCGGGGATATGACTAAACGCTTCCTGGGCCGGCATTGCGGCGGAGAGTCGATAGACCCTTGATTTTTCGCTTGAAATTGCTATATTTCGTATATGATTTCTGTATCGACGGCATACCCCCCCTATTCGAACTACCCCTCGGCCCTGTCCAAACCGCAGGTACAGAAGGATAGCGGCGCATCGGGCAATCAGGATACGCCGGACATCACTGGCGAAAAGAAAAGCACCCCGGCAGCCCAACTGACCAAACAAGACCCGGCCAAGGACGCGCAACAACAGAAACAGATCGACGAACTGAAAAAAATCGACCGCAACGTGCATGCCCATGAACAGGCGCACCTGGCGGCAGCCGGCGGACTGGCGATCAGCGGCGCTTCTTTCAGCTACCGTATGGGGCCGGACGGCAAGCAGTATGCCGTCGGCGGGGAAGTTTCCATCGATGTATCGCCCGGTCGAACCCCGCAGGAAACCATCAACAAAGCAGAAAAAATTCAGGCTGCCGCCCTCGCACCCGCCGACCCTTCCGCTCAGGATCGCGCAGTAGCCAGCAGTGCGGTGCAAATGAAGCAGCAAGCGCAACTGGAGTTGACCCAGGAAAAACTCGCAGCCACCCAAAGCGAAAACGGCGGAAAAGACGGCGCCGGATCGCAGCGCGGCATCGCCAGCTATCGTGCCAACAGCGGCGATTTCGGCCTATCCGCCGGCAGCAGCGTCAACTCGACAGCCTAGCCAGGCTTGCGGTTTGGTCGAAATCGGCTTCAAAGTGAACAAGAAATCCTGCACAATGCCGTTTCCAGTTTTCACACCAGCCTTCCTACCTTCATGCGTCGTCGCGGATATCCTGCACAACCAGTCATAACCGGAACCTTACCGTGAGCACGCTTCCCGATGCCGGCGCGCTACGCAAGCTGACCTTGTTGTTCGTGGACGACGAGGAGATGATCTGGCAAGCCATTGCGCCGCCCCTGCTGCGGCGTTTCAAGGAAGTGTATTACGCCCGCGACGGGTTGGAAGGCCTGGAAATGTTCCACCGCATGCGTCCCTCGGTGGTGGTGACCGACGTCCAGATGCCGCTGATGGACGGCATGGAACTGGTGCGCGAAATCCGCCGCGCCGCGCCGCAACCGGTTCCCATCGTGGTGATCACCGCCTATAACGACGCCGCGCACCGTAGCGACATGGCCGACCGGCATGTCCACAAGCCGGTGGACCTGCACCGCCTGCTGGATGCGATCATCGATGTCGCCGGCTCCTACGGGCTGATGGATTAGCCCTTGTTGTCGCGCGTCAGGTCGATCGTAAAGCGGGTGCCTTCCGGGATGTTCTCCGCGCCGAGCTTGCCCCCCATATGTTCCTCGACGATCATTTTCGACATGTACAGCCCGATCCCGGTGCCTTTGCCCTCCTCCTTGGTGGTGAAGAACGGATCGTAAATGCGATCCATCACCGCCGGGTCGATCCCGCCGCCGTTGTCGTCGACAGCGATCATGCAGCATGTTCCCTGGGGCTTTACCGTGATGGCGATGCGGCCCAGGTAGCCGGATATCCCTTTTTGCTGGCGCTCGGCGATGGCGTCGAAGGCGTTGGACAAAATATTGAGCAGCACCTGCTTCAATTCGCTGGGAAAACCGTTACACACCAAGCCGCATTCCTCTTCCTGCTGATAATGCGTGCAATCGCAGGAGAACCCGATGGCTATGTCGTGCGCATGAAGCTGGGCGGAAAGCAGTTCCACCGCCTCTTCTACTATTTGGCGCGGATTGAAGAGCTGGGCTAGCTGGTCGGGCTTGAAAAAATTGCGGAAATCGTCGATGGTCTTCGACATGAATTCGATGTGGCGCATACTCTTGGCGACCATCTCGTTGATATAGTCCCCGCTGAGTTCGCCGAATTCATAGGCATCCTTGACGTCCTGGATGGTCAGCGCCAGCGCATTGAGCGGCTGGCGCCACTGGTGGGCGATTGCCCCCACCATCTGCCCCATCGCGGCGAGACGGGATTGGTGTACCAGCAGGGCTTCGCTGCGCTGCAATTTCTGCAATGCCTCCTGCAGCCTGATTTCCCGCTCGAACAGTGAGCGGTACAAGGCGATGCGATTGAGCAGCAGACTGTCGTCCAGCGGCTTGGTGAGATAATCCACCGCACCCGCCTCGTAGCCGCGCTTGACGAATTCTTCCGACTTGAACACCGCGGTCAGGAAAATGATCGGAATATCGCGGGTGCGCACCGTCATCTTCAGGTGGCGGGCGGTTTCGTAGCCGTCCATGCCGGGCATTTGCACGTCCAGCAGGATCAGCTGCACCGGATGTTCCAGCGTCGCGGCCAACGCCGCTTCGCCCGATTGCGCCTGCACCACCTTGCACTGCCCCAAGCGCCGCAGCAGCGCTTCCAGGGTGAACAGGTTATCCGGGTTGTCGTCCACGATCAGGATGGTGAAAGGCATGTCAGCCATCGCTTACTCCTCCACTACGCCAGCGGTAAATTTTCTCAGGGGCCAGGTAAGGCGCGAAAAACTGCTCGCCGCTCCCCTGGTTGATGCTTTCGCTGGTGCCGAGCACCAGAAAACCGTCCCGGTGCAGCGAGCGGGAAAACAGCTCCATCACCCGCTGCTGCAATTCCTGGTGGAAATAGATCAAAACGTTGCGGCACACGATCAGCTGGAACTCGTTGAACGGGCCGTCGTGGGCCAACGAATGCGGGTAAAACAGCACGTGCTTGCGCAGGTGGGGCGCCACCTTGAGATAGCCCTTGCCGACTTCCAGCCAGTCCTCCAGGCGCCCCTGCCCGCCGCTGGCGGCGTAATTACGCAACCCTTCTTCCAGTTTTTCCAGCGGGTAGAGGCCATTCTTGCCCTCTTCCAGCTGGTAGGGGTTGATGTCAGTGGCGAAAATCTGCGCCTTGTGCAGCATCCCCAGTTCGTCCAGCAGGATCGCCAGGGAATAGGCTTCCTTGCCGTTGGCGCAGCCTGCCGACCAGATTTTGATATGGGGAAAACTGTCGAGGTAGGGCAGCACTTTTTCGCGCAACAGCTTGAGCTGCTCGGGGTGGCGGAAAAACGCCGTCACGTTGATCGAGAGTTCCAGGAACAGCCGTTCGAAGGCGTCCGGGTCGCTCAGTATCTCGCGCTGCAAGGCGAAAAAATCCGCTGCGCCCATCATGCCGCGCAGGTTGTCCAGGCGGCGCTCCACGGTGTTGCGCTGGTAGTTGCGGTAATCGTAGCCGTAGCGCGAAAATACCGCCTCCAGCAGCAGATCGATGAGCGGCGCCGGGTTTTCCTTGCACCTCCCGGCGACTGCGGATGCGACGAAACAGCGCAATTCCGGCAGCGAAAACACATGATCGAAAGCCCCGCCCGCCAATCCCGCGTCGGTCAGATCGCGCGCGCCGCAATCGCTGCTGTTTTCCACCAGCACGCAGCCGCCGCTGGCCTTGATCGCCGCCAGCCCGGCGACGCCGTCGTGGCCGTAGCCGCACAGCAATACGGCCAAGGCACGTTCGCGATACTCGTCCGCCACCGATTTGAACAGCACGTCGATGGAGGGCCGGGCGTAGTTGATCTTCTTGTCCCGCGTCAGGTAAACGCGGCCATGCGCCACTTTCATGTGGTGCGCGGGGGGGGCGACATAAATGGTGCCTGGCTGGATTTCCGCCAAGTGCTGGGGCATTTCCACGGCGTAATCGGTGCGCGCCTGCAGCAGCTTGTCGAGAAAATTGGGCTCGTCTTCCAGGATGTGCTGAACCACGAACAGCGCCGCCTTGCTCGGCGGTAGCGCTTCGACGATGGCGAGGATCTTGTCCAGGCTGTCCGCCGACCCGCCCAATACCACCGCATCGAATTGCGGCGCGGTCGGCAGGCTGCTCGCGGAAAAATTGCCGAGGGCCGGGAGGCCCAGGCGCAGCAGGTGATGCAGCAGGTAGCCGTGATAGGTATGGATTTTCAGCGGCGCGGCGGCAGCGGTGAGAGCTAGCAGTCTTTCCAGCACATCCCCCGGCAGCGTGCGTGCATCGTAGAAGGTCAGTTCCAGCCGCCGACGGCCCTGGTTGCTCAGGGCTGCAAGCAGCGCAGCGCCCTGTTCCAGGTCGTCGAACTCGCCGAGCACGTCGATGCGCCTGACTTCGGCGCTATCCTGGAGCGTGACGCTCACCGTTTTTCCTCGCACCATACCTTGGCCATGTTGACCAGCACTTCATAGTCCACCGGCTTGGACAAATAGTCGTCCGCCCCCGCCTTGACTGCTTTCTCGCGGTCCGCCTTGAGCGCCTTGGCGGTCAGCGCGACCACCGGGATGCGCTTCAGCGCGGGGTCGGCGCGGATTTCCCGGATCGCTTCGTAGCCGTCCATTTCCGGCATCATGATGTCCATGAACACCAGGTCGGCGCCGGATTTTTTCAGGAGTTCCAGCCCCTTGCGCCCGTTGAGCGCGTTTTCCACCTGCGCGCCATGCTGCTCCAGCGCCGAGGTGATCACGAACAGGTTGCGCGGGTCGTCGTCCACCACCAGAATGCGGCGGCCTTCCAGTTTCTTGCCGCCGTTGCCAGTGTCCGCCGCCTTGGCGACGGCGGAGGCCGGCACGCTTTGCAGAAAATGTTCGATATTTTCCAACATGCGTTGTTCGGCGTGGGGCGTCTTGACGATAATGCTGTCGGTGTAGGGGCGCAGCGCCGCCTCATCCTCGGCGCCCAGCGCCGTCTCGCTGTAGAGGATCAATTGCAGCTCCGGCGCTTCCTCGCGTAGCGCGCGGCAGATGGCGGCGCCGTCTTCCCCGCCCGCACCGCGCGCCAAATCCACCACCGCCAAGCGCCAGGAGCCGTCGCGCAGCAATGCGCGGGCGTCTGCCAGGTCGCGCACCGCGGT
Source organism: uncultured Gallionellaceae bacterium (assembly GCA_937873435.1). GTDB lineage: Bacteria > Pseudomonadota > Gammaproteobacteria > Burkholderiales > Sulfuricellaceae > JAGXQV01. The sequence continues at coordinate 1,919 of CALMWM010000336.1, read as the reverse complement.
AACCGCCAGGCCGTCCTGGCGCACCATCTCCTCCAGCCGGGCACGGGACAGCGCTTCTCCTTCCAGCAGCAGCAGGCTGCCGGCTTCCGCGGCAGCGCGCGCCAGCACATCGGCCTCGGCATCGGCCAGCTGGGTTTCGCTTACCGGCTTCTGCAAATAACCGGCGATGCCCTCGCGCAACAGCTTGTCCTCCTTGTCGCGCGCCGACACGATATACACCGGCAGGCGGCGCAAATCGCGGTCGTTCTTCAGGGTATGCAACACTTCGACTCCGTCCATGTCGGGCAGGCCGAGGTCGAGCAGGATGCCGCGCGGCCGGTAGGTTCTGGCCATGCGCAGACCCTCCTGGCCGGAAGTAGCGACCAGGGTCTTGTAGCCCAGCCGCTTGTTCAGCACCATCAGCGCCTCGCCGAAGCCCGGATCGTCGTCGACCACCAGAATCACCCGATCCGATGTCTTGAGGTTGGCGCGGTCGTCGTGCACCTGCACCGGAGCCTGGGCGATCGCCGCTGCTTGCGGCAACGGCGCGGAAACCGTGGAAGCGGGCTTTGCTGCGGATGTTTCCAGTGCCGCCGGCAACAGCAGCGAAAAGGTGCTGCCCTTGCCGGGTTCGCTGTGCAATTCGACGGTGCCGCCCAGCAGTTCGGCGAAGCGCAGGCTAATCGACAGCCCCAGCCCGGTGCCGCCGAACTCGCGGGAAATCGAGCCGTCCACTTGCTGGAATGCTTCGAACACCAGTTTCTGCTTGTCTTCAGCGATGCCGATGCCGGTGTCGATCACCGCGATGCACACGGGCAGGTCGTTGCGCCCGCTGGACTCGAAGCGCAACGTGATGCTGCCTTCCCTGGTGAACTTGAAGGCGTTGGACAAGAGGTTGCGCACTACCTGGGAGAGCTTGTCGCGGTCGCTGACGACATTCCCCTGGAAACGGTCTTCCACCTTGAATTCCAGCCCTTTCTCTTCTGCGGTGGCGCTGAACATGTCGCGGAAATCGGCGGCCAGCTCGCGGCTGGGTATGGGCTGGACATGGAGCTCCATCTTGCCGGACTCGATCTTGGACAAATCCAGGATGTCGTTGATCAGGCGCAGCAACTCCTCGCCGGCGTGGTGGACGATGCGGGCGCGCTTTACCTCGTCGTCGGACAAATGGGTTTCCTCGTTCATCGCCAGCATCTTGGACAACAGGATGATCGAGTTGAGCGGGGTTCGCAGCTCGTGCGACATATTGGCGAGGAACTCGGACTTGTACTTGCTCGCCTGCTCCAAGTCGTCGGCGCGCCGGTTGAGTTCGTCGCGCGACTGGTTGATTTCGCGGTTTTTCAGTTCCAGAGCCAGCGCCTGCTGTTCCATCTGGCGCTGCTGTTCCTCCAGATGGGCGTTGGTCTGCTGCAATTCCTCGGTCTGCTGTTGCAACTGTTGCTGCTGCTCCTCCATCTGGGCATTCGAGGATTGCAGCTCTTCGGCCTGCTGCTGCAATTGCTGCTGTTGCTCCTCCATCATGGTGTTGGCGTCCTGCAGGCGGCGGCTTTGTTCCTGGGCCTGGCGCGTCGCTTCCTCGGCCACGGCGAGCAGGCTCTTGACCCGCTCGCGCTGCTCGACGATATACAGGAACGAAGCCATGACTTCCGCCGCATGGCCGAGGAACTCCAGCTTCAATTCATCGTAGCGTTCGAAGGCGGCCAGTTCCACCACCCCCAGCAACTCACCTTCGCGCAACAGCGGATAGGTATAGGTATGCAGCGGCGGCAGGCTCAGGGTGCCGGTGACAATAGGAGCAGCCTCGGCGGCATGCAGCACGATGGGCTTGCGCGCCCGCGCCGCCTGGCCCACCGCCCCTTCGCCCAATTTGAAGCGATTACCCAGCGCCTCGCGCTCGGTGAACATGTAGCTGCCCAGCAATTCGAGGGACTCCTGATCCT
>CALMWM010000335.1 GCA_937873435.1 uncultured Gallionellaceae bacterium | reverse complement strand
TTTACCGCGCAGACCCCGATGAAGTTCAACAGCTCGACGTTTTGCGGAGCGAGTACCAGACAGTGCTGTACCAACTCCAGCGCTTGCCGGTGCCGGCCTTGAGCCAGCAGGCGCTCGGCCTGTTTCAGCAGTTTGTGAAATGGCTGCGCATGGGGATCGAAACCAGCTTTGGAACTTTTCTTCGATTTTTTCATGTTGTCGATGGCACGGAATTCGCTCTGGATATTATCACCCCGTGAAATTTAAGGGTGACATCGTCAATCAGGCTCAAAACCTGCGCTGACTGCTCGCCAATCCGGCAGAAACTGCCGCAGTTGCATCGACTGTGGCAACTTTTTCCGGTGCTTTATGTGTCATTAAATTGCAAGGAGACAACCATGTCGGTTTCCAGTATCTCTTCCAGCGCCACTACCAGTATCGGCCTCAGTCAGACCGACTGGCGCAGTACCGTCAAGCAAGGCAAGCAGGATTTCAGTCAACTCCTGAGTGCATTGCAGTCCGGCGACGTGTCGGGGGCGCAACAGGCTTATGCGGCGATGCAGCAATTGCTGCCGGGCTTCCAGGCTAGCGCCAATTCGACTGACGCTTCCGCGGCAAGTAGCACAACCAGTACCGCTGCGGCGAGCACTACCTCCGGCAATATCTCCGCCGGCACTGTCGGCACGGACTTCAGCGCGCTGGGAACAGCGTTGAACTCGGGCAGCCTGTCGGGTGCGCAGGAAGCCGTCGCGAAGCTTCAAAAAGACGCACTGGCTTTCCGCCAGGAGCATCATAAGTTCGGCAATCTGGAACACGCCAAGAATGTATACAACTCCATGCAGGCCAGCACGAGCACGAACTCAAGCAACGCGACAAGTTCCGCCAGTTCGCTGAACGCCGACCTGACTGCACTGGGCCAGGCGCTGCAATCCGGAAGCATGTCGTCGGCACAAGACGCTTTCGCGAAGCTCCAGCAGGATTTGCAGTCAACCCAGCAGAGCCAGGGACATCGCCATCACCACCATGCCGCCGCTACGCAAAATCCGATGTCCAGCTACATCGCGAATTCAGTTCTCGGGAGCGCCGCCTCTACTGCGAATAGCTCCGGCAGTGCGGTCAAGGTTGCCGTTTGAAACGACAGTTTTATTCAAGCCGGAAAAAACCTGAAATAGCTCAGATGCAGGAACAAGGAACACTAGCGCAATTATGGCAATTCAATCCATTGATGGACCAAGTTCAGCATATCAACCGAGTTACACCGCTCAAGGCGAGGCGAGCGGGTCGGCGGGTACCCGTTCCGCTCGGATAGCCGCAAGCACCCCCAGCGATCCGGTTCAGCCGCAGAGTGACAGCTCCCAAACTACCCAAAAGCATCTTGAAGATGCTGCGGCCAAGGTACAAAAGCAATTGAACGATGCGGGAATCGACCTGAATTTCAGCGTCGATAAAACGTCGGGAAGAATTGTCGTCAAGGTAGTCGATCAGGCGACGGAAAAAGTGATCCGCCAGATCCCTTCAAAAGAAATGCTGGCGATCGCCCAGGATCTCGACAAGAAACCCCATGGGCTACTGATCAGTCAAAAAGTCTGAGCCACCCTGGAACCTGGGGCACTGCAATTAAACATCGTGAAGCAAAACCCGGCGGCACAAGACCCCCATACGGGTATCTTGGCCTATAGGGATAATCGTTCGCCGTAAAGTCAGGCCGTGGTATTGATGGTGGACGTCGATGACGCATTGCTTGCCGTGCTCGACGCACTCGTCGTATTCGACGCGCCTGCCCCGCCGTGATGGTGGTGGTGATGTCCATTGGCCTGTCTGTTCTGCTGAAGCGTGGCAAAAGCCTGCTGCGCGCCTTGTAAATCTCCCGAGCTCAAGGCCTGCTTGAGTTGGTTCATCAAATCCTGCATCGAGGTTTTACCGTTCTGGCTGGCCTGGCTGGCCTGGCTGGCCTGGCTGGTTTTACTGCCGTCGTTGTCCCCGTCCTGATCCGCCCCCTGCCCGCTCCGCGACTGACGCAGCGCTTGCGTATCTTGTTGCAGGGCGGAAAAAGCCTTTTGCGCGCCCGCGAGATCCCCGGATTGAAGCGCGCTCGAAAGCGCGCTGAAGTCCTGCTTGCGTTGCTTGAAGGCATCCGACACTTGACCGGACTGAAGGCCTTGCGTGTAAGGATTGGCGCCACTGGAAACCGAACTGATCGTCATGATGTTCTCCATTCAGATAAAAAATCTTGTTTTGAAATTGACTGGCCAAATAATCCCGGCAAGTACGTTATCGGCAGATTACGCCGATCAATTAGCCAATAACAAACAAATAAATGTACCGTTACAATCAGTTACAAAACATTACGTAAGGAAGCCGTAAGATTTGAAACGAAAGTATGCGGCAAAACCCGGACGACATTTCCTGCATTCCGGTTGCCACTACACAAGGCATGAAAAACAGCGCGTTGAAAAACCGACACAGAGCGATACAAAGCACACACATTCCAGATACACCAAGCTGGTTGAATTGAACCCGGGCAAGCTGCATATGCGCTTCTTTCGATCACACCAACATAGGGTATTAGAATGAAAAAATTATTAACGAGTGCAGCGGTGATTTTGAGTCTCCTGATCCTGGGCGGTTGCGGTGGAAAAGGGGATTCCGCTAGCGCTCCCGCGGGCGGCCTCACGGTCGTCCCTGGGGACGGCTATGTGACGGTATCATGGGATATGTCCCCTGGCGTGAGCTATTGGCTGTATCACGCGACCACCGACGGGGCCACCTTCGATCCGAATAGTTGCGCCTCCGTTCCCGGCTGCGGTTCGAACTCGGGCGTGAGTTCGCCTTATGTCATATCGAGCCTTCTTAACGGCGTCACGTATTCTTTCCTGATGACCGGAAGAACCAACGGCGGTCCGGGCGGAGCGCCCACTCCCCTGGCTACGGCGGTGCCGCGCATAGCCGGTAGCTCGTGGATACCCAATATCTCGACCGACCTGAATACCCTGCGCGCGGTCGTTCAAAACGGGACTGTTTTCGTCGCGGTCGGCGACAACGGCGCAATGTTTTCGAACATCGTCGATTCTGCCGGCTGGACGACTTGGGCGACCTGGTCGAGAGTGGCCAACCCGCTCCCCACGACCAGCCTGAACGCGCTGACTTACGGCGGCATCTACCTGGCCGCGGGAGCAGGCGGAACGATACTGCTCAGTTCAGATGCAGCGACCTGGACGGCGCAAGCCAGCGGCACCGCAAACGATCTCTACGCCCTCGCCAACAATGGCAGCAGCCTCTATGTGGCGGTGGGCGCGGGCGGCACGATCCTCTACAGCAGCGGCGGCAGCACTTGGGTTACGGCAAGCTCGCCGACTTCAAACGCCCTGTACGGTGTGACTTTCGGTGGCGGCGAATTTGTCGCGATCGGCGCAAAAGGCACGGTGTTGACCAGCATCGACGGCATCAATTGGACTTTGCAAGCCGTCACCTCGAATCCTCAGCTTGATTTGAAAGGCGTCGCCTACAATACGACAACAAGCACTGTCGCCGCGGTAGGTACGGCCGGAACGCTGGTCACCAGCGTCGACGGGGGGGCGACATGGATCGCACAAGCCCCGATTGCCACCGGCAACACCCTGAATGCTGTCGCCTTCGGCAAGCAACTCGTTGCGGTAGGCGATAGCGGCGCAATTTTTACCAGCCTGGATGGTTTGACCTGGCTGCCCCAAACCGCCACGCCGGCTGTCTCCGAAAATCTTTATTCCGTCAGAAGCTTTACCAATAGCTATCTGGGAATAGGCTATGCTGCCGTTGGCGCGTCCGGCAGAAATTTATCCTCGAATTGAGGCGTTCCGTTTAACCGCAAAGGCAAAATATGACCAGCCAATTGTTCTCACTGTCCCCGCGCAGCATCATGGTTTCACTGATCTTGATGCTGCTGGTCGCAGGATGCGCCAATACCCCGCGGCAGCGCCAGGAAATGGCCCCCCGCCCGCACCTCGCGCCGGGCTATATGGCGGAGCAGCGCCACGCCATCAGTACGACGCGGGAAAGCTGGATGCTGGGTAACGACACGGCCGACGTAACGCTGACCATGCCCTCCGGGGAAGGCAGTTTTCCGCTAGTTGTCTACCTCCCCGGCATGGGCGAATCCGCCGAGGCCGGCGCAGCTTGGCGCCGGCCGTGGGCGGAAGCCGGTTACGCGGTGCTGGCGCTCCAGCCGGAAAACATTAGCCGCATCCTTTCATCACCAGCGGCGCGTAGCGGAGAATTCCGCGAACTGGCGCGCGTAGCGTTTTCGCCGCGCGAACTCGACCGGCGCCAGGCGCTCCTGCAAAAAGCCCTGGCCGAAGTTAAGCAGCGGACAAGCAGCGGCACGGCGAGCGGATATTCCCGGATCGACCCGACCCGAGTGGCGATAGCCGGGTTCGACCTGGGCGCACAGACCGCCATGTTCACCGCAGGAGAGCAGATCAACGGCATCACGCCGTTTCCCCCGACCGAAACGCTGAAATGCGTGCTGGCGTTAAGCCCCTACGCGGACTTCTCCGGCGCGGGATTCGCGCAGCGTTTCCAGCCGATCCGGGTGCCGGTAATGTCGGTCAGCAGCATGGACGATACCGATGCGTACGGGCTGATAAGCTCGGCGGCGGTGCGCCGCGCCCCCTTCGAATACATGCCACCGGGCCGGAAATATTTTCTGTCCCTCTTCAGCGCCCCCCATGCGCTGTTGTCCGGCAAGGAAACGCCGACGCAAGGCGGAGAACCCAACAGCCGGGATCAAGTCTTTCCCTCGATGAATGGCGCCGGTGGCGATAGCGGAGGCAGCGAAAGAAGAGGACGTGGCGGTAGCCGCGGCAGCCGTGGCGGCGGAATGCAAGGAAGAGCCGCCTCGGGATTTTCCCCGGAACTTGCCGCAGGTGCTTGGGAAGACCAGTTGCGCTACGTCCAGAGCGTGACCACCGCGTATCTCGACGCCCTCGTCAAAAACGATCCGGTTGCGCAGGAATGGCTGGCGAAAGATGCCCGGCGCTGGCTGGGTGAAAACGCCAACCTGGTAACGAAATAGCGAAAACATCATTCGTCACGCAGCGCTTCCACCGGGTCCAGGCGCGCGGCTCTACGGGCGGGGAGCACGCCGGCGACCAGGCCGATGGCGACGGCGACGGTTTCTGCGAGCAGCACGAAAGTGATGGGAGTGTGCACCGGCAACGCGGGCAGTGCGAGGCGCAGCAATTGCGCGATACCGATACCGAGCACCAGCCCGAGCACGCCGCCGACGGCGGAGAGCGCCACCGCTTCGCCGAGGAACAGCCCGAGGATCACCCGGCGCGATGCGCCGAGGGCGGTAAGCAGGCCGATTTCGCTGGTGCGCTCGCTGACCGCGATGGTCATGATGGTGACGATGCCGACCCCGCCGACCAGCAGCGAAATCCCGCCCAGCGCCCCTACCGCCATGGTCAGGATATCGAGGATGTTCGACAGGGTGCGCAGCATGTCCTCCTGGGTGGTGATGGTGAAGTCCTCGCGCCCGTGACGCGCCTTGAGCATGGTTTTCAGCGCATCGGTCACCGCTTTCGACGGCATACCTTCGGGGTAGGTGGCATGGATTTCCATCAGCCCGTCGCGATTGTAGAGCTCCAGCGCGCGTGCCGCCGGGATATAGGCAGTATCGTCCATGTCGATGCCGAGGATCTGCCCCTTGGCTTCCAGCACCCCGATCACGCGAAATTGCAGGCCGCCAATGCGCACCCTGGCCCCCAGCGGATTGTCGCCGCCGAAAAGCTCTTTCTTGAGCTTGGCGCCGAGCACCACGAAGGGGCGTGCGCTGTCCGATTCCTCGTGCGGCAGGAAGTGCCCGCTCCTGACCTTGATGCGGAACATCGTCAGCATATCCGGGCCGACGCCGTACACCGTGGTGCGGCGCAGGCGGCCATTGGCTCCCACCTCGGAATTTCCCCAGACGATAGGCGTCACCCCCGTGACGTTGGGCAACCGTTCCAGTGAGCGCGCATCCTCCAGCGTCAGGGGGCGCACCGAGGTGGGAATGCCCGAGGGCGGCGCGCCGGAAGTCTTGACCTTGCCGGGGACAATGCCGATCACATTGGTGCCGAACTGGGTAAACTCAGACAAGACGAAACGATGGATACCCTCGCCGATCGAGGTCAGCAGGATCACCGCCGCAATCCCGACGGCAATGCCGAGCACCGTCAGAAAACTACGCATACGCTGCGCGGTGATCGCGCGTAGCGCGAGGAGGATGGCGTCGGATGCGCGGATCATCGTTTCCCCAGCGCCTGCACCGGATCGAGCGCCGCCGCCCGGCGCGCCGGGGCGACGCCGAAGAGGATGCCGCTCGCCAGCGCGGTCGCCAGCCCTGCAAGCACTGCCCAATCGGGCGGATAGGCCGGAAAAGTGGGATAGAGATGACGGATCAGCGCCGCCCCGGCATGGCCGAACAGGAAACCGGCCACCGCCCCCGCCAGCGACAGCATCGTTGCCTCGGCCAGAAAGACCAGGCGAATGGTTGCGCCGGTCGCCCCCAGCGCCTTCAGCAGGCCGATTTCGCCGGTGCGCTGGGCAACCGACACCAGCATCACATTCATCACCAGGATGCCCGCCACCGCCAGGCTGATCGCGGCGATCCCGGCGACGCCCAGGGTCAGCACACCGAGCAGTTTGTCGAAGGTGGCCAACACCCCATCCTGGGTAATTACCGTCACATCGAGTTCGCCGTCGTGGCGCAGCTTGAGGATTTCCTCCGCCTGGCGCACCGCCGCGGGAATCGCCGCGCGGCTGCGCGCCTCGACCAGGATGCGGAACAGCGTATTGCTGTTGAACATCGCCTGAGCCAGCGCCACCGGCACGATCACCAGTTCGTCGTTGTACATGCCCAACCCCTGGCCACTGGACTTGAGCACGCCGACGATGCGGAAACGCCGGTCGCCGATGCGCACCAGTTTCCCCAAGGCAGGCTCCGGCCCGAACAGCTCATCGCGGATTTTCGCACCGATCACTGCCTCCGCCGAACCGCGCCCCCAGTCCTCGTCCGGCAGGAAACGCCCCTGGGCGAGAGCCAGGCGGCGCACCTCGATGAATTGCGCGGTAGTGCCTGCCACGATGATTTCACGCAGTTTACCGCCGACGCTGATTTCCGAAGTCCCCACCGCCAGCGGTGCAAGACGGCGAATCGCGGTGCCGCGCAGCAACATCCGCGCATCTTCGATGGTCAAGTCGCGCGGTGTGCTGGTGACCGCATTGGCCGGATTGAAACCGCCGGTTTCCGAACGCCCGGGCAGTACGATCACTAGGTTGCTGCCCAGCGACGAAAATTCGTTGACCACGTAACGCCTTGCTCCATCGCCAAGTGCCGTCAGCACCACCACCGCCGCCACCCCGATCGCCACCGACAGCACCAGCAGCGCGGTGCGCAAGGGATTTCCGGTAGCCGCGTCGCGGGCGAAACGGATCAGGTCGGGTGTACGCATAGCGTGGAATCGGGCAGCTTGGCGGCAATCATGTTTGCAAGATTAGCGCTTTTTTTCGCTCGCTTGGAGATAAATGCTGAGCAAAGCGGGTGCCCGGGAAAAGACTGGACTCCCGCCTTCACGGGAATGTTTCAGGGAAGAGCAAACCGGTTGATGGCTCCCTATTTTCGCTGATACCTTAGCTTTGCGATTTTTCCGTTGCGGCAGGCTGGCTGCCATTGTGGGCCGCTTCGAAATCCGCGTAGCCCTTTTGCACCAACTGGTAGGTCTTGTCGATATTGCTGGCGATGTCGCCGTTCAGTACGCCCATGCCTTGCAGGATGTCGCTCGCTTCTTTATAGCCTTGCTCGAAGCCGCTGCGTATCGTCGACATGAACTTTTTCAGCACGTCGGCGTCGTTTTCGCCGACATGCTGTTGCTTGAAGGCTTCGAAAAAACCGGTGGATAGCGACACGATGCGCCCTGCCGTGCCTTCCGGCGTGTTGTCCTGACTGACGGCATTCTGGATGGCGTTTTCGCCGAATTCCGGCTTCAGGAGATCATTGATACCGGTAATCGCCGATTTGAACAACAGCGCCAGCGGTTCGTTGTGCGAACTGATCGAAACATCGATCGAAGCCTGGATAATCGACGTATTCAGTTGCGGACGTGCATCAGCCTGGGTGGAAACCTTATCGCCCGCTTTGTTTGCTGTTGTGCCGTGAGTGTCCGATAACTGGGAGAGGCTCTCGCCTACGATGGGTATTGACATGGCAATCTCCTTGGTTAAGGCAGACTATTAAAAAAGTGGTGTACTACTTGATTATAGTAACGGCATCCAAATTGCGGAATGAAACCCTGAATTAAGAAATAACCCGACAAATACAGCCTGTATCGTTCAGGCAAATACATCCAGGCGATTTCCTACCGCCCCGGAGAATTGGGACGGTGCAGCGGAAGCCCCATAATCGGGGCTGTCGTTCGCGCCCGAGGCAGATGCAGCCTTGTCCCGACTCTTCCCTACCGGAGAATTCGCGGCAGTTTCGCTTGCCGCGCTACGTTGCTTCGCAGCCTCGGCTGCTTCCATGCGCTGCTTGATGTCGCCGATCTTGTTTGTTATTTCGGCGATCTTGGCTTTGCCTTCGGGGGTTTTGCAGGAAGGGCAACTGACCCAGTCGGCAAGTTTCACCTGGTATTGGGCGAGCTGGGTTTCGAGGCCGGCGCTCGATTTGCCGTTGCTTGCCGGACTAGCGTAAGTGGATGACCCGATTGCGCTTACCATGTCGCTCTCCAGGGAGAATTATCGAAACAATGCCGGAATTTTTTTGCGCAACTGCTCCAGCTTGGGTTGATCGTGGATGACGATATACGGCTGGGAAGGATGCAAGGCCAGGTAGTTCTGGTGATACGCCTCGGCCGGGTAGAACTGTTGCAGCGGCACCACCTGGGTGACGATGGGTGCTGGAAAAGCGTGCGCGGCGCTGAGTTGCCGGATGGTGTCTTGCGCGCTCTTCTGCTGCTCGGGGCTAGCGTAAAAAATTGCCGAGCGGTACTGGCTGCCGGCATCCGGCCCTTGACGGTCAAGCTGGGTGGGGTCGTGCGCCACGTTGAAAAACACTTGCAGCAATTGCTGGTAGGAAACCTGTGCCGGGTTGAAGCGGACGCGCACCGCTTCGGCATGGCCGGTATCGCCGCCGCTGACCCGCTCGTATTGCGCGGTGGCCGCAGTGCCGCCGGCATAGCCGGAAGTCACCTCGGACACCCCCTTGACGTGTTTGAACACCGCGTCCACGCCCCAGAAGCAGCCGCCGGCGAATACCGCCGTCTGCTCGGGTTCGGCTGGCGCTGCCGTGGCGTTCGAGAGCGCGGTCATGCCGAGCATGAAGATTAAGCCGCTGAGTTCGATGGTAAGCATGATCAATACTCCTTCAATGACAAAAGTGAACCTGTACTCCCCTCCCCCGCTCGCGGGGGAGGGGCCGGGGGAGAGGGTAAGATGGCATTCCAATCAACCGATTACCCTCTCCCTAACCCTCTCCCACAAGTGGGCGAGGGGACTTGTGCGCATACGGTAGCCTGCAAGCAGGAGAGGGAACATCTATACATAGACCAGCCAACCGCGAGAAAGTTAGCCGAAAGTAAACGCATAAGCCTCCAGCCCCGGCGCATCCGCCTTAATTTCCAGCAGTCCGTCCTTCAAGGTTTTCTGGTCGATCAGTTGGTAAAGGGTATTGCGTTCGACCGTCACCACGCTGCCGGACGCATCTTTTCCGGCAGCAGCCCCGGCGGCAACCCCGTTCAGCCGGATCGCGACATGAAGCGGCTGGCCGCTGGCCGTACCCAGCACCAGGAACACCTTGCGCGCGGTGAAGTTGAGACGCAGCGCCGCCCCCTGTTCGCCGGCGACGATTTTCTCCGCTGCCACTTTCCATTTACCGCTCAGCGCCCATTGGTTCCCGTCCAGGGAATCCGGGAAGCGGAAAGCGCTTTCCGCGTCATGCGCGAGCGGCTCCTTGCCGGCGAAATTTTCCGCCCGTTCATAGCCGAGGTAGGTTTCCGGCGTTTGCCCCGGCAGGAAGGCGGGCGCTTGCGACTCGACGGTTGCCGCCGAGCTTTTCAGCCCGAGCAGGTAGCGGATATTGTTTTCGGTGACGCCGTATTCGCCTTCGCCGAAATGGGTGTAGACCACCTTGCCCTCCTTGTCGATCAGGTAATGCGCGGGCCAGTAGCGGTTGGCGAAGTTCCCCCAGGTAGCGAGCTGGTTGTCGAGCGCAACCGGGTAGCGGATGCCGTGCTGCGCCAGCGCGGCCTTGACGTTGTCGAGCTTTTTCTCGAATTCGAATTCCGGTGCATGGACACCGACGATCACCAGCCCCTGGTCGCGGTATTTCCTGTCCCACTCGGTGATATAGGGCAAGGTGCGCACGCAGTTGATGCAGGAATAGGTCCAGAAATCGATCAGCACCACCTTGCCTTTCAGGCTCTGCATGGTGAGCGGATTGGAGTTGATCCAGGCCTCGATACCGGCGAATTCCGGCGCGGCGTAGGGCTGGCTCAGGCCGTTCTGCAACACCAGTTCGCCGGCGGGCAGTTGCGCTTCGGTGCGGCTGCTCGTCAGCAGCGACTGCGCATCCACGCCGGAGGCGATATAGGCGACGGACAACAGGATCAGCACGCCGAACCCGCGCCGCACCGCTTCGGCATGGCGGGTGAGGAAGCCGAGCTTCTTCATGATTTTTCTCCCGGTCATGGCAATAATGAACATCGGCACCCCCGCGCCGAGCGCGAAAGCAACGATGATCAGGTTGCCGGCGAGGTCGGACTGCTGGCGGATCACCTGCACCAGCACCGCGGCCAGGATCGGCCCGGCGCAGGGCGTCCACACCAGGCCGATCAGCGCGCCTATCATCACGCCGCTGAGCAGCCCGTCGCCGCCCTTCGATGCCAGATCGTTGCCGTAATTGGCCGCGCCCTGCGTCGCCGCGCTGAATTTCTCCGACAGCTTGGACGACAGCAGCACCAGGCCGAACAAGGCGAGCAGCACCAGCGAGACGTTCTTGATTACGTCGAGGTCGATGCCCAGCGCCAGCACGATCTTGCGCGACACCAGCGCGAACAGGCTGAACGCCAGCACGAAACCGATGATGATGCCGTAAGGCCGGCGCCTGCCGCCCTCGACCGAGGCCGCCAGCACCAGCGGCAGCACCGGCAGGATGCAGGGCGAGACAATCAGCGCCAGGCCTTCGAGAAATGCCAATCCGATATCGACAATCATGTTCTTATCCCTTGTCCGCGATCAGTAGTGTCCGGTTAAATTGAGTCATGCCTGCCGCAAAGCCAATATTGAAGC
>CALMWM010000334.1 GCA_937873435.1 uncultured Gallionellaceae bacterium | reverse complement strand
CATGCCTTGTTCTGGGCGCAGGCTTCGCGCAGCACCCATTCGCCGATCGGCACGATCAGGCCGGTTTCCTCCGCTACGGAGATAAATTGTGCCGGCGCTATCCATCCCGCGGTGGATTGATGCCAGCGCAGCAATGCTTCCATGCCGCAGATCCGGTGGGTTTCGATGTCCACCTGGGGCTGGTAATGGAGGGAAAATTCGTTCCGCTCCAGAGCCTTGCGCAGTTGGGTTTCCATGGTCATGCGTTCGAACGCGCGGACATTCATTTCCGAGGTAAAAAACTGGAAATTGTTGCGGCCCTTTTCCTTGGCCAGGTACATCGCCGCGTCGGCGTGTTTGATCAGCGTCTCGGCCTGGTCGCCGTCGTCGGGGTAAATGCTGATGCCGATGCTGGTAGTCACCACGATTTCATGGCCGTCCAGCATGATCGGTTGCGATAGCGCGCCGATGATTTTTTGCGCAAGGGAAGGGAGGCTGCTGGTATCTGTAATGTTTTCGATCAGGATGGTGAATTCGTCGCCGCCCATCCGTGCCACGGTGTCGTCCTCGCGCACGCAGTCGGTCAGCCGTTGCGCGGCGGTTTGGAGCAGTTGGTCGCCGACGGCATGACCGAGAGTGTCGTTGATCAGCTTGAAGCGGTCGAGGTCGAGGAACATCACGGTGATATGCTGTTGACTGCGATGGGCGTGGGCGATGGCGTGGTTGAGGCGCTCGCCGAAGAGCATCCGGTTGGGCAGGTTGGTGAGGGCGTCATGGTGGGCAAGGTGCCGCACATGATCCTCCGCGGCCTTGCGTTCGGTAATGTCGGAGAAAATCGCCACGTAATTGCTGACTTCTCCGGCTGCATTCCTGATTTCGTTGATGGTCAGCCATTCCGGGAAAATTTCGCCGTTCTTGCGGCGGTTCCAGATTTCCCCTTGCCAGTGGCCATTGGTCCTCATTTCATCCCACATGCGCCGGTAGAATTCGGCGTCGTGTTTTCCCGAAGCCAGCAGCGCCGGGGTCTTGCCGATGACTTCGCGGGCCTGGAAGCCGGTAATCGAGGTGAATGCCGGGTTGACCGATTCGATGACGTTGTGCGGATCGGTGATCATGATGCCTTCGAAGGTGTTTTCGAATACCTTTTCGGCCAGACGCAGGTGCTGGTTGGAAATCTCCAGGCTTTGCTCGCGTTCACGCAGTGTCTCCTGAAGGCTGCGCACATAGTCGTATTCGATGTTTTCCAGAATGCCGGAAAACGTGACCAGGCCGATCAGTTTGCCGTCCTCGTCGGTCACGCCGAGATGGCGCACCTGATTTTCGCTGAACAGTTTGCGCGCATGAAACAGGCTGGCATTGAACGGGACGGTGATCAGCGGGTAATTGGCCAGCTTGTCGACGGTCAGCGAAGCTCTGTCCGTCCCGATCAACCGCACCACGTCGCGTTCGGTCAGAATGCCGAAGGTGTCTTTTTCCACCTCGACGATCAGCGCATCGAGGCGGTCGGCGCGCATGATTTTTACCGCCTCGTTGAGGAGTGTCTGGCCGGGCGTAATCGAGAGCCTGTTTTTGAGTACCGACTTCACTTCGCGCAACGAGATGAAATACTCGATACCCTGGTTCAGTACGATGTCGGATTGGGTGACGATGCCCTTGTGGGTGCCTTGGTCGTCGACCACCAGGAAATGACGTATCCCTTCTTCGCGAAAACGCACCGCAGCTTCGCCGACCGGGGTCTTGTAGTAAATGGTCTTGACCGGCGAGCTCATGACCTGCGAGATCGGCACGCTGAAAAAAGACGGGTCGGAAAAATCCAGCGTCAACGCATCCAGCTCCGTCCAGATGCCGACGGCTTTTCCTTCTTCGACGACCAGGATAGAGCTGCAATGCACTTCGGCCATGCGCTGGGCAGCCTCGGACAGCGGCGTGAACGGCGGGCAGCTTAGGATGTGCGGATGAATAATGCGTTCTACGGTGATGTCGGCGGACATCGTTCACCCCTATGTCATATTTTGGCCTGGAGCGAGTTTACCCTACATCCTTGACTTGTGCATGGGCGATTCCTTTGGCGAAGCTGACGCACAGGGTTTCGCCGACGGTCAGGGTGCTGCTGTCGCGCACGATTTTTCCCCGTTCGTTTTGCGTCATGCTGAAGCCGCGTTCGAGCACGGTTTGCGGGTTGAGGTGCTGGAGATGATCGGCCAGCCGCAGTAGCGCGTTTTGCCGGGTGCTCAGGTTCTGGTCGGTAGCACGGCGCATCCGGTCAGCAAGTTTTTCCAGACCGGCTTGTAGTTTGGGGATGTCGGGTTTGACTTGCTGCATGCGGTGTCCCGACTGGCCTAGCTGCCAGGCTTTTTCTCCGAGGGCATGAGTGGCGCTCTGTCCCAAGCGCTGGCGAAGGTGGCCGAGATGGGTGCGGCGCATGGTGAGGCGCTCGCCGGGGTGAACCAGGCGGCGCGCCAGGTAATCGAGTTGCTGCATGCGTTGTTCCAGTGTTTGGTTCAACTGGCGCACCAGGCGATTTTCCAGGTTTTCGAGGCGACGGATCAGGTCGAGCCGATCCGGGCTGGCCATTTCCGCAGCGGCGGTGGGGGTCGGCGCCCGCCGGTCGGCGACGAAGTCGGCAATCGTGAAGTCGGTTTCATGGCCGACCCCGCATACCACCGGGATAGGGCTGTCGGCAACGGCGCGCGCAACGACTTCCTCGTTGAACGCCCACAGGTCTTCGATGCTGCCGCCGCCCCGACACAGGATCAGCACGTCGCACTCGCGGCGTTGCGCGGCGCTGCGTAGCGCGTCGGCGACCTTGGTGCCCGCGCCTTCGCCTTGCACCGGCGCGGGGTAAAGCACCACCGGGATGCCCGGCATACGGCGGCGCAGGGTGGTGAGCACATCGCGCAGCGCGGCGGCGGCGGGGGAGGTGATCACGC
>CALMWM010000333.1 GCA_937873435.1 uncultured Gallionellaceae bacterium | reverse complement strand
CTCGTCCTTGACGAGAAAAGTGTTGAATACGAAAGGGTGGTCGATCCAGCCGCAATTGAGGTCATGGATGAACATGCCCGGTTTGAGTTGTTCGCTTGCGATACGCTTGATCATGGTGGCAAGCTGGAAATTCAGGTGCCGGTTGGCCGCGCGAAAATTACCCGGTTGCGGCCTTTTTCCTTGGCGACGTAGAGAGCCTGGTCGGCAACCTTGAGCAGGCTGTCGAACTCGGGCATCGCCCGGTTGCGGCTGGCACCCCCGATGCTGACCGTGACCTTCAGCTTGAGATCTTCCACCTGAAATGTCGCCGCCTCGAACTGTTTGCGGATACGCTCGGCGCACTGGAGTGCCGCAGCTGCCTCGGTTTCGGGGCAGATTACCAGGAATTCCTCCCCGCCCAAGCGGCACACCATGTCCTGGGTACGTGCCGCCTCGCGCAGGATTTTGGCGCTTTGCCGCAGTACCGCATCGCCAACATCGTGGCCGTAATTGTCGTTAATCGGTTTGAAGCGGTCAATGTCGATCATCAGGCAGGATAACGGACGTTCGCTGCGTTTGGCGGCGGCCCATTCCTGTTCCAGTCTATCCATGCCGTAGCGGCGATTGGGCAGCGTGGTGAGCATGTCGGTCAACGCGGCCTCTTGCAAGCGCCGATTGGTTACCGCCAGTTCTGCCGCATAACGGCGAATTTCCTCGCGTTCGCGCTCGATTTCCTCCTGTAGCCGGATCACGCGCTGGCCGGCACGCAGACGCGCCTTGATGACCCGCTCGTTGAGCGGTTTGACGATGTAGTCGTCGACGCCGGCTTCGAACGCCTCGATCAGATGATCCTCGTCTTCGAGAGCGGTGAGGATGATCAGATAGATACGCTGGCCGGGCTTGGTAGCGCGCAGCGATTTGCACAAAGCGATACCGTCCATTACTGGCATCACCCAGTCGGTGATGATGAGCTGGGGTTGGAATTCCAGCGAAATGTTCAGCGCCTCGCTACCGTTATTGGCGGTGACCACCTGATGGCCGGCGCCGGCCAGGATGGCTTGCATGAACTGGCGGGTGCTGGCTTGGTCGTCCACCACCATGATGCGCAACGGCGCTGCCTGTTCGTTGGCCTGTTCCTGTTGTTCAGCGGTGGCCGGCATGGCTGCGGCGATTTCGGCGAAGGGAGGCAAGGCTTGTGTCGGTACGTCGAGGATTTTGCCCCAGTCTTGCCATTCGGCAACGATGCGGTCGGTGAGGGTGGCTAATTGTTCGGCATTGATCCCCAGCTTGGTTGCGATGAAATATAGCCGGGGCAACATCTGGCGGCGTTGGTCGTCGCTGGCCAGGCATACCTTGGCAAGGTTGGCGGCGAGATGCAGCGCGTAGGTCAGCACGAAATCGCGCGAGCCCTCTTCCATTTCCACCTCTTCAGGGTTTTCGTGGAAATAGACTGCGTTGACGAAGACCTTGGGAAGCCCCCAGTCCAGCAGCAGCGCCGAGGTCAGTTCGCGGTGGGTGGTGGCGAACGCTGCCTGCTCCGCTTGTTCCAGGGCTTCGGGTGTCTTGCCCTGTTCCAGCACGTTTCCGTATTGCTCGGGAAACAGCGTGGCCAGGGCAAGGCAGCCGATATTGCCGAGCAGGCCGCAAATAAAGGTTTCCTCTGCCGAGGTCTTGGCGTTGGCACTGAGAATCTGGGTGGCAATCGCGGTAGCAAGAGAACTCGACCAGAAATCCTGGAAATTGAAATTGGGACATTTGCCGCTACGGTTGCT
>CALMWM010000332.1 GCA_937873435.1 uncultured Gallionellaceae bacterium | reverse complement strand
CTGGATCGGCTCGGAGGCAGGGCGCGCCGTCGGCAAATGCCTAGGCGTACAGGGGCTGAACCGCGTCATCCAGGAGTTGACCGAAGCAGCCATCCAGCGCGGCCGCACCACCACGCGCTTCACGTTCCCGCCCCAGGATTTCTCCCAAGGCATCCTGCACATAGGCATCGCACCCGGAATTATCAGCGCCATCCGCTTTGCCGAGCCCGAATCCGGCGGCAGCTGGCAAACCGCCCTGCCGCTACGCCCCGGCGACTTTCTCGACTTGCGGGCCATCGAACAGGCGGTGGAACAATTCGGCCGCCTGCCCTCCCTCGATGCGACCTTCGACCTTCTTCCCGGTGAGGGCGTGGGCGAATCCGAAATCCTGATCAAGCGCAAATGGAGCAAACCCTGGCGGCTGTCGCTATCCCTCGACGACAGCGGCGTCAAAGCCACGGGCCGCTACAACACCAGTGCCACGTTCGCCTACGACGACCCCTTGGGCATCAACGACCTGCTTTCCCTTACCGCAGGCAGCGGCACGCTTATCGAGGGGCTCGGACAATCCAGCCGCAACGCCAGTCTCGCCTACAGCATCCCCTACGGCTACTGGACTTTCTCCACCTACCTGAGCGCCTACGACTACCGGCAAGTCATCCAGGGCGCCTTCCAGAAATTCGTCCGTTCCGGCAACACCCAGTCCACCGAACTCCGGGCAGAGCGCGTGATCCACCGCAATCAAACTTCCCGAACCAGTCTCGACATGCGGCTGGTCAAGCGGCAAAGCGGGCAATTCATCGACGACATCGAACTTGACGTCCAGCGACGGAATACCACCTCCATCCAAATGGGGGCATCCCATCGGCACTACATCGGCAAGGCGGTTTTCGAAGGCTCCCTCGCCGTACGGCAGGGCGGGCCCTGGCTAGGGGCATACGCGGATGCGGCGGACCTGCCCGCAGGCAGCCCGACCACCCGGTACACCATGAAAATTCTCGATGCCAGCCTGGGAATCCCTTTCAAGATCGCCTCCCTGCCGCTGCAATACCGGCTCAACACCCATGCCCAGCAGACCGGCGACCTCGTGCTCGGCACCGAATTTCTCTCCATCGGCAGCCGCAGCACCGTGCGGGGATTCGACAACGAGCACAACCTGGCCGCCGAGAACGGCTGGTACCTGCGCAACGAACTAGGAATGCAACTTCCCCGATATTGGCCGGAAATCTACATCGCCCTCGATGCCGGCCATGTCTCCGGCCCCAGCACCGCGCTGCTGGCGGGGAACCAACTGGCGGGATGCGCCATCGGCGCGCGCAAGATGCTGGGAGGCGTCTACCTCGACATCTTCGTCGGCAAGCCGATACGCCAACCGCAAAGATTCGGCGCCGACAAGACCACGGCGGGCTTCCAGCTTAGCGCCAGCTTCTAGCGGGATGCGAAAAAAGAGGCGCGGGGCAATGGCATGAAGGGGCTGCCAGCCATGCAGTGATCGATTTCAGTCGTTGTTAGGTGTTGTCTATTTCAGCAATTCGCTAATGTCGCCGGGAACCTTTCCTCGTTCCGGCATTTTTCTGAACAAGCTCGGCAAAGCTCGGGGTCAGGTCTAGAAAAGATGCAACACTCGCCGTAATGCTACAAAGCTAGACCTGATAATCATCTAGCCGTCTCCCTCCGTAGCGAGCGCTACGGAGTTAAAGTTGAGGTGCGAACCAAACTTTAAACGAGGAGAACGGCATGTTATTTTGCGGCATAGACTTGCATTCCAACAATAGCGTTGTAGTCATTTCGGACGAGAACGACAAAGTGCTTTATTCCAAGCGCCACCCCAACAGCCTGGAAGAAATATGCTCAGCGCTGAGTCCCTATCGGGCCGAGTTGTTTGGCGTTGTCGTCGAATCGACCTTCAACTGGTACTGGCTGGTGGACGGCTTGCAGGGCGCGGGCTATTCCATTCATTTGGCGAACACGACAGCAGTCAAACAGTATGACGGCCTCAAACATCGCGGTGACGAGTCCGATGCCCGTCATTTGGCACATATTCTTCGGTTGGGCCTGCTGCCGGAAGGCCATATCATGCCTAAGGAGGTACGAGCAGTGCGCGACTTGGCGCGTAAACGCATGCAGCTGGTGCAGCAACGCACAGTCCAGATTCTCGCGATGGAAACCCTGTTCGATCAGCAGAAAGGCGCGCATCTGAGCAGCAATAGCATCAAGAAGTTGACCTCGGACGATATTGACAGGATGGGTTTTGGACAAATGGAAACACTTGCCATCAAAGCCAATCTGGCGGTGATGCACGCCTTGCGAACGCAAATCGACGCCATCGAGACGGAACTCGCCAAATACTGCCGCAGCAATCCGGCTTTCGCCTTGCTCAAAAGCGTGGCGGGTATCGGTGACGTGCTGGCGACGGTGATCTTATTGGAGACAGGCAGCATCGACCGTTTCGCCGATGTCGGTAACTACGCGTCATACTGCCGATGTGTCGGCAGCACCCACGAGTCGAACGGCAAAAAGAAGGGTAAAGGCAACACCAAGAACGGAAACCGGTATCTGGCGTGGGCTTATGTGGAAGCGGCAAATTTCGCGATACGCTACAACGATTTGGCGAGGAAGTTTTATCAACGCAAGAAAACCAGGCGTAATGGCGTGGTCGCGATCAAGGCGGTCGCGCATAAGCTGGCCAGGGCATGTTTCCACATGTTGAAGACAGGGGAATTGTTTTCGGTGGAGCGTTGCTTCACATAAAGGTTGGCAACGATCGGCGAGCCAGACTTCGGGGTTGGACAACGAGCCACCAGACCTGATTGGACGCTGGTCGATTGCCATCACGACAGTTTTGCAGGAAATGGATCGTCCGGGTCGCGAGCCACAAGGGTTTGGAACCAGTCATGGTAGCCACAGATATGCCCGAC
>CALMWM010000331.1 GCA_937873435.1 uncultured Gallionellaceae bacterium | reverse complement strand
TTTAATTTCGTCATCGACGACGTGCTCGAAGGCGGGGTGAACGGCAGCCTCAACCTCGACGGCCACGGCAAGACCAATTCGTTTCGCCTGCTCGGCTTGATGGTGAAGGTACCGCGCCGGCTGGTGCGCGTGCCGAAGTTGTCTACAATGCCCTAAGAACCGTCGCATGGCACGAACGGACTTGCGCGCTGCGCGCGCCAACCAATGGGATGGACCCCTCCTCACCTAAACGGCATCGAAGTGCCAGACTGGAAGTGTAGTCCACCAGTCAACGGAGAGAAGGAGTCCACCATGAAGCTTATCCGCGTTGGGGTTGATTTGGCAAAGAGCGTATTTCAGGTCCACGGCGTAGACCGGAAGGAGAAAGCGGTTTGGCGCCGGCGGCTGACCAGGGAGAACTGGGTCAAGGTGTTGCTTGAGACGGTTGAGCCAGGAGGTTGCGAGATCGGCATGGAGTCCTGCGGTAGTGCCCACCACTGGGCGCGTAAGCTGCAGGAGAAGGGATACACGGTGAAGCTGATAGCGCCGCAGTTCGTGAAGCCGTACGTGAAGAGCAACAAGAACGACGCGAATGACGCCGAAGCGATCTGCGAGGCGATGAGCCGCCCGGGGATGCGGTTTGTAGCGGTGAAGAGCGTTGAGCAACAAGACATTCAGGCCGTGCACCGTATTCGCGCTGGATTGATCGAACAACGCACCGCCAAAGCCAACCAGATTCGCGGTTTGGTCGCCGAGTATGGGTTGATTGCCCCCAAGCAACTGTCGAATCTGCGCGTGGCATTACCGCTTTGGCTCGAAGATACACAGAACGGCCTGACTGATCGGTTCCGTCGACTGTTGAACGCACTCTGGGGCGATCTCTTGGCGCTGGATGCGCGTGTGAAGGAGCTGGACCGAGAAATCGTGCTGATCGCTCAAAGCAATCCGCTCGCAAAGCGGTTCGAGCAACTGCGCGGGGTCGGGCCGATCAGCGCGACCGCGCTGGCGGCGGCAGTAGGCGATGGAACGCAGTTCGCCAACGGCCGGCAGATGTCTGCGGCGCTCGGTCTTACGCCAAGACAGCACAGCTCAGGGGGCAAGGAGCGGCTGCTGGGCATTAGCAAGCGCGGCGACGCTTACCTGCGGACCTTGCTGATTCACGGGGCGCGATCTGTGGTCCGGACCGCCCAAGGCAAGTCTGACCGGCTCAGTGTGTGGATCACCCGCCTGGCCGAGCGTCGCCACCCCAATGTGGCGGCCGTGGCGCTGGCCAACAAGACCGCGCGGATGGCTTGGGCGATGTTGAAGAACGGCACCGATTACGAACCCAATCGGCTTGCGGCCTGACGCTTTGGCCAAAATCGGAGAACAGACTCACGTTGTGAGCAAAAGTAAGGAGCACATCATCCACGATTGCTAAGCAAACCTGACGATGGCAAACAGGTCGAACCGGCGCCGGCAAAACCCGAGAATCACGGGGTGCACAAAGCCCGACCAACCGCTAGGGAGCTGGCGCGCGAATAGCCCATCATGGCCCAGTGCCGATGAATCGGCGCGGTAGTTAGAGGTCGGATATACGTGCGCAGTCGTACCTTACCGCCAAAGAACGGGGTGCTTGCAAACGAGGAGGGGTCCATATACGTGTTTTATGTACGGATGAACAGCGCATCCGTACATAAAACACGGTT
>CALMWM010000330.1 GCA_937873435.1 uncultured Gallionellaceae bacterium | reverse complement strand
GAAAGTCACCAACATCCCTTGGAACATGGGAATGATGTAGACTTTTTTTAGGTACGTGGGTAATCAAATCGTCTATTTCGAATACTCGTAGAGCGCGGCTATAACGTTTGTGCTTCTCCAGCACGTCAATTTGAAAACCCATGATCTGCCGTTGCAGCACCATTGAGTCCGGGTCGAAACGTTCGAGTTCAGCAGGCGTGAGTAACTCCATCATTTCCACGGCTTGCGCCTTACCGTGAAAATTCAGATGATGTGCCGGCCCGATAATTCGATACTGACCACACCCTTGCTTATCGGCAAAATAAGCCAGTATCTTCGGCAAAGGACGCCATGGCAGAGGATTCCACGTGAGCAGCTTGATCTGACCGACTCCAAACGGAGCACCACGTGTGGTCAAGTTGATGTTATAGGCTGGATCTCGTGCAAGCTGCGGCAACCAATGGCGGTAAATCGCGTCCTCATCTTCTTTACGCGCCTGTTCCAGGGATTTGGTAAGGAACGTTTGCTCCGCGTCGCCATCGTTCAACACGTTGGCGTAAGGAGTAAACACCAGCAGACGTCCGCTGTCGCGCAAACGTAGACAGAAATCCATCACCGCGCCCTCCAAGGGATAATTCTCGCTGTCGAAACCATCCAACTCGAAAAAAGTCTCCTTGCGCAGCAACACACAACCCGCAGGTAAGGCGGAAAAATTCTGTACCAGATGTGCTCGACCAAAATAGCCGGCATAGTCCAGTGCAACCTGATGGAAGGCGGATACTTGGGTTCCATTGGAACCCAGTATTTTGCCTGTCTGCCACACCATGCCGTCGCTACCGAGCAACCGCGGCGACACCATGCCTAC
The DNA here is from genome assembly GCA_937873435.1 of uncultured Gallionellaceae bacterium. Classification (GTDB taxonomy): domain Bacteria; phylum Pseudomonadota; class Gammaproteobacteria; order Burkholderiales; family Sulfuricellaceae; genus JAGXQV01. Next base: position 1,102 of record CALMWM010000330.1, on the reverse strand, counting down.
TTCTGGCCTGCGCGCATGGCACATCAGCTCGTCAAGCCAATCGCTCTTGAGAATGGCACTGTCAAATCCGAGAAACAACAGAAACTCCCCCCGTGCTTCCTGCGCCAGCAAATTGTGGAGTTGCGCCAAGTTTGAAGGCGAGGGATAGCGGTAGACTTGAAGGCGATCTTCGCCAAGCGCATCCAGACCGTCAAACCATTCTTTAGCAGCCGCGTCTTGGCTGTCGTTGTCGACAATGAGAATTTCGTAGTTCGGATAATCAGTGGAAGCCAAGAGGGATTCCACGCAACGTTGAACCTTGGATAAATTGTCGCGTACGGCGATGAGTATGGAAACCAGCGGATGCCCTGCGTGGCGATAGGCCACACGATTGCTGCCGGGATAATAACCGGGCGACACCTCCGCACTCACCCCGCTACGCTGGAAGTGTTCGTGCAGCGCCGTCCTTCCCAGTTCCGACAATTCACGCACAGGTCGCCAGCAGTGCCCCCCGACATAATTACGATGGTAAAGCGCATCGGCGACATGGCCGAAGGCCTTGCTGCCCTCCCGTTCCAGTAAACGCAAGGCGAGATCATATTCTTCCACGCCTAGAAACGCCTGATCGAAACCTGACAATTCGGCAAACAACGCTTGGCGTACCACGACCAAGCCGCCCAGATAGGGCTGGCTGCGCAGCAGATCAAGATTGAAGTCCGGTTTGAAGCATGGGGTATGGAATTGCCCATTTTCGCCGATCCGGTCTTCGTCGCTGTAAATCAGTTGCCAATCGGGATTACTGACCACCGCCTCGGCGAGGCACAGGAAGGCATGCGGAGCAAGTTGGTCGCCAGCATCAATCGCACCGACCCAGTCGGCGTCGCTCGCCACAAACACACCATTGACCGCTAGCAGCAAGTCTCCGGCAAAATACAGCCATTCGAAGTGCGTACTGTCGGCAATACCCTCTGGAGCCGGACAATCGGCGATCACGCTAATGCGCAGATTGTAGTAGAGCTGTCCGGCGAGGGACTTCATGGTTTCCTGAATGCGCGCCACAGTGCGCTCGGTGGCAAAAATCGCCAGATGGAATTTGAGATGGCGCTCCCACTCCGTCATACGT
>CALMWM010000329.1 GCA_937873435.1 uncultured Gallionellaceae bacterium | reverse complement strand
GTGTCGATGCCAGACGGAACCATTGCCTATACCCGCGACGGCTCGTTCCAGATGGACAGTCAGGGGCAAATGGTAACCGCAAGCGGCTTCCCGGTGTCGCCGGCCATCTCGATTCCGGCTGATGCGCTGACCGTGACCATAGGGCGCGACGGCACGGTGTCGGTGACGCAACCGGGAAATGCCGCATCCAACCAGATCGGCAGCCTCCAGTTGGCCAATTTCATCAATCCCGCCGGCTTGCAAAGTCAGGGTGAAAATCTTTATCTGGAAACTTCGGCTTCCGGCGCACCGCAGGCCAACACGCCGGGAACCAACGGCTTGGGGGTGCTCAACCAGTCTTTCGTGGAAACCTCCAACGTGAACGTGGTGGAAGAGCTGGTCAATATGATCCAGACGCAGCGTTCTTATGAACTGAATTCCAAGGCAGTGCAGACTTCCGATCAGATGTTGCAGAAGTTGACCCAGCTATAAATTTAGAAGGTGAACCAAATGATCAGCCTGGTAAATAAGGATTACGCCGACAAGCAATTCCTGACGATTTCTGGATTAGACCTTGTCGTTCCCAGCAAAAACAGCGTGAGGGTACTGGTTTTGCTCAGCTTGCTGGTGCTGTCGGGGTGCTCGGTCGCACCCTCTACCAGCATTCAGCAGCCTATGACCGTGCGCCCGCAGCCTTTGTCCGCGCCGCTGGTGGGGAATGGTGCGATCTATCGGACCGGGTATAGCAAGCTTTCGCTGTTCGAGGATAGGCGCGCGCGAAATATCGGCGATACCCTGACCGTAACGATTAACGAGAAAGACAATGGTAGTTCGTCGACGAGTGCCGCCGATGCGCATAGCGGCTCAACGGCGTTGACGCTTTCAGCCGGACTCGCCGGTGTGACCAAGGGGAGTTTGAATGCCATTCAAGGTACCAATTCCGCCAATGTCAATTACAAGGACAGTGGTGCCAATGCGAAAACCAATACGTTTACCGGCACTTTGACCGTCACGGTGATCGATGTGTTGCCGAATGGCAACCTGCTGGTCAGTGGCGAGAAACAGGTGGCTGTCGGCGAAAAAACCGAATTTTTACGACTTTCCGGCGTGGTCAACCCGAACAATATCGGTTCGACCAATACGGTAACTTCTTCGCAGTTGGCGGATGCGCGGATTGAGATCAAGGATAATACCTCTATCGATGCCGCCAAGCTCACCAGCATGTTGGCACGTTTTTTCCTGAGCGTGGCGTTCTAGTAGGCAGTCAACATGAAACGACGGTACGTACAGGGCAATCGCACAATGTCGAATAACCCCTCGCCCACAGGTGGGAGAGGGGCAGGGGTGAGGGCGTTCGCATATGATCCACGTTTCCGCGAACGCATAGTCCCTCATCCCCAGCCCTTCTCCCGCCAGCGGGAGAAGGGAGCATCCGTTTCCGCACGCGGTGCGATTGGCATTTCATTGACGGTACGTAGAAGTTCGCTCCTACATCACGCAAGTTCAACGTGACTGACTACTAGTTTAGGTAATCGAAATGGCTAAGCTGAAAAAAATTCTGGGCGTCTTGTTGCTGGTCGGTTTGCCGCTGTTTCCGGCGCACGCCGACCGCATCAAGGATATTGCTTCCATTCAGGGGGTGCGCAGCAACCAGTTGGTCGGTTACGGCATCGTCGTCGGGCTGGACGGCAGCGGCGACCAGACCACCCAGACGCCTTTCACGGTGCAAAGCGTCGTCAGCATGTTGAGCCAGTTGGGGGTCAACCTGCCGCCCGGCACCAATCTGCAACTGAAGAATGTCGCGGCGGTCACCGTGACGGCATCCTTGCCGCCCTTCGCCCAGCCGGGGCAAACCATCGATATCACCGTATCCTCCATCGGCAACGCCAAGAGCTTGCGCGGCGGGACGCTGATGATGGCGCCGCTCAAGGGCGCGGACGGACAGGTGTATGCGATTGCCCAGGGCAATCTGCTGGTGGCGGGAGCAGGTGCCGCTGCTGGCGGCGCCAGTACCCAGGTGAACCAGCTGAGCGTCGGGCGGATTTCCAACGGCGCGACGGTGGAACGGGCGGTGGATACCCCGCTGGGGCAGGGCGAGTACGTATTTCTGGAGTTGAACGGCAGCGATTTCACCACCGCTCAACGCGTAGTGCAAGCGATCAACCGGGCTATCGGCGCGGGTACTGCTGCGGCCCAGGATGGACGTGTGGTACGGGTCAAGGCGCCGCGCGACAGCAACCAGCGCGTGAGTTTCCTGGCGACGGTCGAGAATTTGCCGGTTAACCCCGGAGAAGCGGCTGCCAAGGTGATTCTCAACGCGCGTACCGGGTCGATAGTGCTGAACCAGATGGTTATGGTGGATGCCTGTGCGATCGCCCACGGCAACCTGACCGTGACGATTTCCAGCGATACCAGCGTCAGCCAGCCGGATGCGCTGTCGCAGGGGCAAACGGTAGCAACCCAGGAAACCAAGGTGGATGTCAAATCCGACAAGGGTGGCCTGGTTACTCTGCCGCGCAGCGTTTCGCTCGGTCAGGTCGTCAAGGCCCTAAACGCTGTCGGCGCCACGCCACAGGACTTGCTGGCGATCCTGCAAGCGATGAAAACGGCAGGGGCGTTGCACGCAGAACTGGAAATTATTTAGAAAAAGCAGTTTTTGGTTTTGAGTGTTTAGTGCTGAGTTGCGGAATGCGCTTCGCGTCTATCCAATAATGACGCGCCCGGCGGGCGACATTAACTAAGCACTCAACACTAAACATTCAAAACTTGTTTTTCCTTTCCATTCCTGGAACACTTATTGCTGATGTGTTTCCATGCTCAATTCCGCAGACATTTCCAGCCGTTTCGCACTCGATGCGCAAAGCGTCGACAAGCTGCGCCTGCAATCGCGCCAGGATCCCAATAAAGCGCTGAAATCGGTGGCTCAGCAATTTGAGAGCGTGTTTCTCAATATGCTGATGAAAAGTATGCGCGAAGCGGCGCCGCAGGACGGTCCGATGGACAGCGATCAAACCCGTTTTTACACCGAGATGTTCGACCGCCAGTTGACGCAGAAACTGTCCAGCGGCAAGGGCATCGGGCTGGCCGACATGATCGTCAAGCAGATGTCGCGTTTGCCGGGGCAGGGTGGGCAAGCGGAAAATATTGCCGCCGAGGTGCCGGTAACTTCCGTTCCATTGAAAAAACTCCAGCCGCCTGTTGATTTGCGCCGTCAGCCGCCAACTCTTAATGTGCCTAAGGAAAGCGGCAAGGTTCAAAAACAGTTCGTCGATCGTCTCTGGCCTCATGCGGCGAGTGCCAGCCAGGAAATCGGGGTGTCACCGCATTTTCTGCTGGGCCAGGCAGCGCTGGAAAGCGCTTGGGGGCAGCGCGAGATTCGCGGTGCCGACGGCAAGGACAGTCATAATCTGTTCGGCATCAAGGCGGGCGGCAATTGGCACGGCGACGTGGCGGAAACAACGACCACGGAGTACGTCAATGGCGTCGCCCAGAAAACCACAG
>CALMWM010000328.1 GCA_937873435.1 uncultured Gallionellaceae bacterium | reverse complement strand
ATAGCGATAATCGCTTTTTAGACGCCCGCAGACGGCGCGCATCCAGGCCATGTGCATGGCGGAGGACATAACACCGAAATGATAGAGGGTGGCACTTGGAATAATCAGGGTTTGCTCGCTGGCGATAACGGAAGGCGATTGAAACCCGATTGGAATGTACTGGCGTTTTTCAGAACTTACACGCGGAATAAGCAAATAACTCGTTTCTGGCTGACGTATCTCCCCGAATAAAGCGGGGAAAGCAGCCAGCTTGCGTGTCGCTTCCCGGCTTGAGGATTCTCTTCCCCGTTTTACAGCCGCTACTCTCTTGCCAATTTCAGGCAAGGATTTCAGCTCATGCGGTGCTATATTTTTTAGCCACAAGCACCAACGCGAAGTGTTATTAATAAATTCTTCCCCGCCGAGGAATAAACGAACCCACTTTTCGGCTTGCGGTTCACTGGCAAGCAAAGTTGATTTTTCTTCATCCGAAAGAACCAAATTGCCGCCGTCATTTGCCATGCTTCCAAAAATAATTTCCGGCACGGCACAAATTGTGCTTGCGGCGCGATTCCAGCGCAATATCCGCCGCATCCACCAGATAGGGATTGATGTTGGACGCCTTGATGGCATGGGGTTCCGCTTGCGGCGCGTCGTAGTCGAATAGGGTTTTGCGCCGTATCGTGCAGGGCAAAGCCGATGATGACGCAATGGACAGCTGCCTTGCCCCGCGCTTCGCTACTCCACTGGAAGGTGCGGTGGGCGAAGTGGATTTTCACGCCGCGCCGGAACAATTCCGACCACAGTACGCCAACCTGCTCACCTTGGGTAATAGAATTTGTGGAAACGAAAGCGGTCAGGATAGCCGGATTTTCCAACATGAATTCTGCTGCCCGTAGATACCAAGCGGCGACGTAATCAAGTACACCGGCTCCCTTCACTTTTTCGAATACCTGCGCCATGTCGGCTTTTTGTCCTGCATCCTGATTTTGTTTTCCGCTGAAGGGCGGATTGCCGAGGATATAGGTAAGCGCTTCCGGTTTTACCACTTCCCGCCAATTCAGCCGTAGGGCGTTGAGGTTGACGATATGCGGCGTTTTTTTAAGCGGTAGGCGGGTGAAATAATTGCCGAATTCTTCCGACACGCGCATGTTCATCTGGTGATCTGTGAGCCACAGCGCAACTTGGGCGATCTGTGCAGGGAATTCCTCGATTTCGATGCCGTGGAATTGATCCACGTCGAGCAGGACGATGTGGCCGATGTCCAGTTTGCGCTGGCCGCTATCGTAAAGAATGCGCAATACTTCCAGTTCCAGCAGGCGAAGTTCACGGTAGGCGATGACCAGAAAATTGCCGCAGCCGCAGGCGGGATCGAGAAACTTAAGGGCGGCGAGCTTTTGGTGGAACTCATGCAAGCGCTTGGAATTGCTTTTAACCTTGTGAAACTCTGCCCACAAGCCGTCCAGAAATAGGGGCTTGATGAGCTTGAGGATGTTGGTTTCCGTGGTGTAGTGCGCGCCCAAGTTGCGACGAGCTTTGGCGTCCATCACCCCCTGGAACAGGGAGCCGAAGATAGCCGGGGAAATCTGGCTCCAGTCGATAGCGCAGCAATGAAGCAAGGTTTCCCGCATTTCGGTATCAAAGCTCGCCAATGGCAGGCGTTCTTCGAATAATTTACCGTTGACATAGGAAAAACGCGCCAGGACTTCGTCGAGGTTCTTGAGGCGCTTGTCCTCAGGCGTGTTCAATACCTCGAACAGTTGCGCAAGACGCGGCGCAAGATCGGAGCCATCATCGCGAGTTTCATTGGCGATAAATTCGGCAAACTGCGTGCGTTCGAAAATGCCGGTATCTTCGGCAAACAGACAGAAAAGCAACCGCACCAGATAAACTTCCAGATCGTGGCCGCCATAACCGATTTCCTTGAGGCGGTCGTGGAGCTTTGCCATGCGCATCGCCGCCTTGATGTTGACGGGGTTTTCCGGGGCGATTTCCTGGGGCTGGTAGCCAGCGATGAAGCCGAAAAGTTTGACGTGCTTGTAGAGGTCTTTGAGGGCGACTTCGCTTTGCGTGCCGCGATCCAAATCAAACAGGCGAAAACGGGCGAAATCGCTTACCAGCACGTAGCGCGGCAGTTCGTGTTCCCTGAGTCCGGGGAAATAGTCCACGGCCTGCTGGTAGGCGCGGTCGAGGTTTTTGCCGCGTGATTTGTGCTCGATGAGCAGGTTGCCTTTCCACAGCAGGTCGATGTAACCGTCCTTGCCGTCAATTTTCTTGACCCTGGTTTCGAAGGTGGCGATGCGGCGTCGGCTTACCCCGAAGACTTCGAAAAAAGCATCCCAGAAAGATTTTGCGTCGGCATCTTCGGATTCCGCATAAGCCCAATCGCGGGAGAACCTCAGTGCGCGGTCTTTGATTTCATTCCAGCTTAGTGGCATAGTCTTCCTGATTGTTGTTATTCTCAATTTTTTGATATTACGCCAGAATTTTCTCAATCCGTACAGAATAAGCTGATGGCACTACGATGAAAAATAATCGCTACGACACTGACCACCTGGCCGAAGCCCAATTCGAGGCTGGTTCGCGCGGGCGAGTGTTGAGGAATTTGCTCGGCATATGCCGTAAGCGGGAAATGGATGCGTTCGAAGCGGTCAAGCTGGCCGAGGCGACCGACTACGCTATCCGCCACATTTCAAAAGAGCATCGTTTTACCGCGCAGGACATTTGCGCTCTGCACCGGCAATGGCTGGGCAAGGTTTATCCATGGGCGGGCGAGTATCGGCAGGTAAATATCAGCAAGGGCGGTTTCACCTTCGCTATGTCAGCGCAGATTCCGCGCCTGATGGAAGAACTGGAGAAAACCGTGTTAGCGGTTTACACGCCTTGCCATTTCGTGGAACCGGAGAAGGTCATAGAGGCGCTTGCTGTCACCCACTGCGAACTGGTGTTGATTCATCCCTTCCGCGAAGGCAACGGCAGATTATCGCGGATTTTGGCTACTTTGATGGCCTTGCAGGCAGGGTTGCCGCTGCTGGATTTTTCTGGGATTCGGGGTAAGAAACGGGAAGCTTATTTTGCCGCCGTTCAGGCGGGCATGAGTAGGGAGTATGCGCCAATGGAAGCGATATTCCGCGCCGTGCTTGCAAAAACCTTGCGTGGCTAGGCTGCTTTGGCGACTTTCTCGCCAGAAGCGGGCAAAGCCTTTTCTGCCGCTTTCTTGACGCCTTCAATCGCCATTGAGGAAACGACATTGAGCCGTAGTGCCTCACGATACGATTTGGCATTGCGCAGATGGGGGTTTTGCTGCAAAAGTGAATTTTTCATACTGGCAAGTATAGGCGTGGTGACGGTCAGTTTCAACCATTCAAACCGCAGCCCCTTTCGGGACTGAATTCGTTGCAGACTGGCTACGCCAGACTGCGGCTGCTCATTCCAACCAGAATTGCCGGTAATATGTCGTGCATTGCCACACCGTAGGCTTTAGTCCCAACCAAGAAAAGGA
>CALMWM010000327.1 GCA_937873435.1 uncultured Gallionellaceae bacterium | reverse complement strand
CCAGCCGGGTTTCTTGTCTTTTTCCGAGTGATAGCCGGCGACGTGGTGATTGCCGGACAGCGCATGGCAGATCAGGATGGCGTTGGATTTGGCGGTATTCAGCGTGCCATAGGTTTCGTACACCAGATCGTAGCTGTCCAGCGTCGCACCGCTTTTCAGCGTGACAGGTGTATCGAAATGTGCGGTTTGCGAGGCGACGATGCCGACGGAATTGGGTTGCAAGTGCATTTTTTATCCTGAGTTCTTTATGTCCCCATTCGGCGGAAACGCTACGCTGATCCGCCCTGCGGTTTATCTTTATTGGTTCAGCCGCGACAGCAACTGGTGCATTTTTTCCGTGTCATGGGTTTTCAGCATTTTTTGCGCGATGCCGGTGATTTTCGGCAATTCGGCCTTCAGCATCTGTTGCTTGACGGCGAGGATGTGCGCCGGATGCATCGAGAACTGGCGCAGCCCCAGCCCCAGCAGCAAGCGCGTCAGCGCCGGGTCGCCGGCCATTTCGCCGCACACCGAAACGGAAATGCCGGCCTTGTCGGCGGCGCTGATGGTGCTGGCGATGAGTTGCAACACCGCCGGATGCAGGGGATCGTAGAGATGCGCCACGGCATCGTCGGTGCGGTCGATGGCCAGGGTGTACTGGATCAGGTCGTTGGTGCCGATCGACAGGAAATCCAGGTCCTTGGCGAACGCCGCCGCCATCAACGCCGCCGCCGGGATTTCGATCATGCCGCCGACAGGCACATTGGCGTCGAAGGGAATTTCTTCCAGCGCCAGGCTCTGCTTGGCATGGACGATCATGTGCTGGGTCATGCGCAGTTCCGACAGCGACGACAACATCGGGATCAGGATGCGCACCTTGCCGAAGGCCGAGGCACGCAGGATGGCGCGCAACTGGGTATGGAACAATTGCGGCTCGGCCAGGCACAGGCGGATCGCACGCAGCCCCAGCGCGGGGTTGGCGCTCTCGCGGGTGGTGCCGGTGAGATGTTTGTCGGCGCCGAGATCAAGGGTGCGGATGGTAACCGGCAAGCCCTTCATTTCCTGAGCCACCTTGCGGTAGGCGATAAACTGCTCTTCCTCGCTGGGCAAGCCATCGCGATTGAGAAACAGGAACTCGCTACGGAACAGGCCGATGCCGGTAGCCCCGGCTTCCTTCACCTGCGCCAGATCCTGCGGCAATTCGATGTTGGCGTGCAACTCCACCGCGGAGCCGTCGAGCGTGGTGGCGACCGTGGTCTTGAGGCGCTTGAGCTTCTGTTTCTCCAGTTCCCACTGGCTCTGGCGCAAGCGGTATTCGGCGAGGATCTGCTTGTCCGGGTTGACGATCAACACGCCCTGCTGGCCGTCGACGATCAGCAACTCGTTTTCGTGGATCATCTCGCGCGCATGATGAAGCGCGACTATCGACGGGATATTCAGGCTGCGCGCCACGATCGCGGTATGCGAGGTGGTGCCGCCGACATCGGTGGTAAAGGCCGCGATGCGGTTCTGCTTGAACAGCATCATGTCGGCGGGCGACAGGTCGTGGGCTACCAGGATGCGGCTCTGCTCGCTGCCGGTCGGCAGCGGCGAGCTGCTGGGGTGGCCGAGCAGCGCCTTGAGCACGCGCTCCACCACTTGCACCACGTCGCGCTCGCGCTCGCGCAGGTAGTCGTCCTCGATCTGCTGGAACTGGATCAGCAGCGCATCCATCTGCTGTTTCAGCGCCCACTCGGCGTTGACATGCTGGGATTCGATCAATTGCAGCGGCACGCTGGACAGCGTGGAGTCGTCCAGAATCAGCAGGTGCAAATCGAGGAATGCGCCGTATTCCGGCGGCGCGCCGGGCGGAATATGGGCGCGCAGGGACTCCAGTTCCTCACGGGTGGCGGAAATGGCCGCCTGGAAGCGCTCGATTTCCTTGATCAGCGCATCCTGCGGCAGCACATAGTGCGGCACCTCGAGGACGGCGTGCGAAATCAGGTGAGCATAGCCGATCGCGATCCCGCCGGAGCCGCCCGCCAACGTGGAGAGCATCCTCCACGG
>CALMWM010000326.1 GCA_937873435.1 uncultured Gallionellaceae bacterium | reverse complement strand
AGAAGATGTGTACCGACTACGGTGTCGAGTTCCTCGGCGGCCTGCCCCTGGATATCCGCATCCGCGAGGAGACCGACGCCGGCAAGCCGACCGTGGTGGCCGAGCCGGAATCGCGCATCGCCGAGATCTACCGGCAGATCGCCCGCCGGGTCGCGGTCAAGGTCGGCGATCTGGCCGTGGACCACAGCGCCAAGTTCCCCAGCATCGTGATTCAGAACACCTAAAGCCGTCAGCGCTCGGCTTTCAGCGGTCAGCGGGTTGTGCGCGGCGTCGCCGCGCGCTTTAATGCTGGCCGCTGTTGTTTTTTCTGACAGCTGATCGCCAATTGCTGAAAGCTGAACTATGAGTATCAAATCCGACAAGTGGATCCGCCGCACGGTACAGGAACACGGCATGATCGAGCCCTTCGAGCCGGGCCAGGTCAAGTCCGTCAACGGCGAGAAGATCGTCTCCTACGGTACTTCGAGCTACGGCTACGATGTGCGCTGCTCGGACGAATTCAAGCTGTTCACCAATATCAATTCGACCATCGTCGATCCCAAGCATTTCGATCCGAACTCGTTCGTCGAGGTGAAGGGCGACTACTGCATCATCCCGCCCAACTCGTTCGCCTTGGCGCGGACCGTGGAGTATTTCCGCATCCCGCGTAACGTCCTGGTGGTCTGCCTGGGCAAGTCCACCTATGCCCGCTGCGGCATCATCGTCAACGTGACGCCGCTGGAGCCGGAATGGGAGGGTCATGTGACCCTGGAGTTCTCCAATACCACGCCGCTGCCGGCCCGCATCTACGCCAACGAGGGCGTGGCGCAGATGCTGTTCTTCGAGTCGGACGAGGTGTGCGAGACTTCCTACCGCGACCGCGGCGGCAAATACCAGGGCCAGACCGGCGTCACACTGCCCAAGATTTAGTCGATCCGGTCGCTGACGGCAACACGGCGCATAGGCCGCGCACGGAAGCCTGAAGGCGCCTTCTCCCCGATTCATCAGGCTGGCCCCAAAGGCCGCCTCTCGCGACGGCGCCCGGCCGGGCCGGTGGGTGGAGGGCGGCTAGGTGTGCCAGGCTCGCCACCGGCAGTCACCATGATGCCGTTTGCCGTTGCCGTTGCCGTCGCCGTCGCCTTGGCCGCGAACGCCCGCACGCCAAGGCCGAAGCCCGCCGCCCGCATGAAGCGTCTGCGCCCGGTCTGCCCGGCCGACGGCGCCAGTTCGCACAATACGATGGCCAGTATCGCGGTCGCGCCGAGCAGGGCGAGGATCGCGAACTAGCCAAGGAAATCGAGCCAATCCCTGTGCATGCACCACCCCAGATAGTTCGATGAAGCGGTCTGGATGGCCGGAGCGGGGAGGCGGATCAGTAGCAAAAGCTACGCAGCAGCTGGGGGGAAAGGGAGCATACCAGCCTCATGGGCCATTCGCCCTGCCCTGATACCGGCCGTGCACAGGATGACCACGTTCCCCGACTTGGAGGGGCAGTACTGGGCCATAACTCACCGATGAGGTTTGGATATTGTCTGCCCGCCGACGCAATGATCCGGTCTTTCAAGTACGCCTGGATGGCATCTAGCCTGCCCAGATTCAACCAATTCAACGTCAACGCATAGAGTGCTACAGTGATCGAAAGCAATCTCGACTCATATGCTTATTGTTGTGATTTGCACTCCGCAAAACGACTGTTTTCATCTGATTGCCAATGCCATGCATCCGGATCGTCATCGAAAAATTCGATCGTTGTTCGATGAGTACATCGAGATGTACGCGTCGCGTGACGACCGCCTGGTAACGCACTTCAGTGAAAATTTCAGCGGTTACACGGGCGGTGGAAATTTCCTGGTCAAGGACCGGGACGAGTGGGTGAGCATCACCCGACAAGATTTTTCACAAGTACAAGGGCAGATTCGCATCGAAATGCTGGATATTTCGATGCAGGATATAAGCGACCACGTAGTGGTTGTAACAGCCTTCTTTCACATTCACCTGCCTGTCCCAGATCATGTTCTCTCGCATGAGGTGGCAAGGTTGGTCCTGATTTTTCGTCTCGAGGGTGAGGACTGGAAGATTGTGCACAGTGGCATTTCAATTCCCTACCACTTGGTACAGGACGGCGAGGTTTATCCACTCAAGCAATTGCAGGAGCGAAACCGCGCCCTTGAAGCCCTGGTCGAGGAACGGACCAAGGCGCTTCATGAAAGTGAGGCGCTGTATCGCTTGCTGACAGAAGACGCCATGGATGTGCTTTGGAAAACCGACTGCAATTTTTGTATCACGTATATCAGCCCAGCGGACGAACGTCTTCGTGGCTACAAGCCTGACGAGGTTATTGGTCATCATGTGTTTGACTTGTTCACCGAAGAAGGGATTGCCATCGTTACTGAGGCGATACGTAAAAGGCAGTCAGCTGAACAGGATGGCACAGAGTTAGGGTTTCTAACCTTCGAAGCACCGCATCGCTGCAAGGACGGCAGGTTGAAATGGGGGGAGGTTTTCTCCAAGCCCGAGCGAGACGCGCTCGGTAGGATTACCGGCTATCACGGCATCACTCGGGAAATCACCGAGCGCAAACAGATGCAAGACGAAGTGCGGGAATTGGCGTTCTATGACTCGCTCACCAACCTGCCCAACCGCCGTTTGCTCAACGACCGATTGCGTCAGGCCCTGGCTGCCAGCAGTCGCAGTGGTTGCTATGGAGCGTTGATGTTTGTCGATCTGGATGATTTCAAGCCGCTGAATGACAGACATGGGCATGCCGTTGGCGATTTGTTGTTGATTGAAGCGGCGGATCGATTAAGTAAGTGTGTCCGGGAGATGGACACCGTGGCGCGCTTCGGTGGCGACGAGTTTGTGGTGATGCTCAGTATGTTGAATACAGATAAAGCGAGATCCACATTACAGGCTGAGGTCGTGGCAGAAAAGATTCGTAGAGCTTTATCAGGCACTTACCTGCTGGAAATCAAGCGTGCAGGGCAAGCAGATACTACCGTTGAGCATCAGTGTTCAGCGAGCATTGGCGTGGTGTTGTTTGTCGATGATGAAGCCAGTCAGGATGACATCCTTAAATGGGCTGACCAGGCCATGTACCAAGCAAAAGAAGCAGGACGAAATGCCATTCGGTTTTATCAAGCCGATGGCCAACATTGAGCGGTGGGCGGCGTCCGTGGCAAAAGCCACACAGGCCCATGGCCCTCGGTCGACGGCGGTATGATGCACGCGGTCCGGGTCGGCCAGATCGGAAATGCGGCGCGGCGGAAGCCGAAAGCTTAAAATTTAATCTGTATCCTGGCCCGCAGTTCGTATAATCCCGCGATTATATTCACCGTCCAGCGAGGACAGGTCCATGCGTTTCCATTTCCCGGTCATCATCATCGATGAGGACTTCCGCTCCGAGAACGCCTCGGGTCTCGGCATCCGCGCCCTGGCCAAGGCCCTGGAGGAAGAGGGCATGGAGGTGCTCGGCGTCACCAGCTACGGCGACCTGTCTTCCTTCGCGCAGCAGCAGAGCCGGGCCTCGGGTTTCATCCTGTCCGTGGATGACGAGGATTTTTCTTCCGGCGAGGCCGAGGAGACCATCGCCGAGCTGCGCTCCTTCGTCGAGGAAATCCGCTTCCGCAACTC
>CALMWM010000325.1 GCA_937873435.1 uncultured Gallionellaceae bacterium | reverse complement strand
TGGCCAGGCGGGACTGCTGGATCAGCAAGAGGTCTTTCTCGCGGTTTTTGGCGACTTCGAGCCTTATGCGCTGTTCCAGCGATTGATTGAGCTGCCGGATGGTCTCCTCGGTTTGTTTGCGCTCGGTAATGTCCTGGATGTCGCCCAGGACGCGGATGATTTTCCCCGAGTCGTATTCTACGCGGCCATAGGTTCGTACCCACTTTGGGGTGCCCTTGGCCCCGATAAAGCGCAGCTCCAGATCGTAGGGTTTGCCGTGTTCGACTGCCTGCCAAAAGGCATGGGCAATAACGGCCTGGTCGGCGGGGCCGTAAAAACTGATATTTTGCGCGACATCGTTCGGGTCGAATTCGGGGCCGACTTCGTGTATCCGATAGACCTCTTCGGTCCAATACAATCGCTTGCTGGCCACTTCGTATTCCCAGCCGCCGGCCTTGCTGATTTCCTGGGATTGGTTCAAGAGCCTTTCGCTCTTGCGTAGTGCATCTTCCATTTTCTGTCGTTCGGTAACGTCCTGGCCGATGGCCAGCAGTCCGATAGTTTTTCCGGTGTCGTCCTTGAGCGTTTTGTCATACCACTCGATCAGCCGTTCCTGGCCGTCGCGGGTGACGATGGCATCGACGTTCCCGTAGGTTTGAATGTCGTCGATCGCACCGATGAACAGGCTGCGCGATTTCTCCGCTGTCGTCGCGGGGAGAAGCGTGGCGAACCAGTCCTTGCCCCGGACTTCGTTCAGCGCATAGCCGGAAATGCTTTCCATGTAGGGGTTGAAGCGGACGATGCGGCCTTGCGTATCCAGCACCAGCACGATGGTTTGCGCGGTCTCGATCAATGTCTCGGCAAAGTCATGCTTTTGCCGCAGCAGCTCTTCGGTCAATAGGGGGGCGCTCATCTCATCCTCCAAAGGTAACAGCGGTTCCGCGGCATGGGCGGAACGTCGTATATTTTCAAACCGTTTCGGCAACCATGCGTTGAACGCCTCCCCTATCCTTAGGTCGTTCTATCATGCAATGGCAGTTATTCCGGTAATTACCAGTTGCCGCTTTTCATTCTAACAGCTTGAATCTGATTTTTTCCAATGATGCGGCAGGGGCAGTTCAGGAGCCCAGCGCCTGTGGTGAGCGGGGGAAAAGAATGACGAGTTCCAGTCCGTCTTCAATGTTGTGTGCCTTGATTTCGCCGCCCATGTGTTCCATGATCATCTTGGACATATATAGCCCAATCCCGGTGCCTTTGGGCTTGGTGGTGAAATAGGGGTCGAAAATTTTCGGCAGTGCCTCCGGGATGGCTCCTCCGCCATTGTCCCTGACGGCCACCCAACAGCTGTTTTCGTCCTGGCCGAGCGCAATGTCGATTTTTCCACCATGTACGTTCCTTTCCCGCATGGCTTCCTTGGCATTGTTCAGGGCATTGAGCAAGACCTGGGAGAATTCGTTGGGATAGCCGGTCACCTGGATGTCCGTGCTCCCGGATACGTTGATGGCAATATTGTGATTCTGGAAACTGGTGCCGACGATTTTCAGTGCTTGGCCAACGGCTAGACCTAGCGGAAATGATATTTTCTCGCGGTTGGGTTTGAAAAAATCGCGGAAATCGTCGATCGTCGTGGACATTTTCTGGATCAGGCGCTGGCCCTCTTCGCCGAATTGATCCATGACTTCCCGGTCCAGTTCGCCGAATTCGAAAGCATCCTTGACGTTGGCCTGCAATAGCCCCAGCGCATTGAGCGGCTGGCGCCACTGGTGGGCGATATTGCCGATCATCTCACCCATCGCTGCCAGGCGCGATTGCTGGATGAGCATCCGCTCATGCTCCATGTTTTTGTGGACGGCAGTCGCTACCCGCTGTTCCAGGGTTTCGTTAATTTCATTCAGGGCTGCTTCGGCGGCCTTGCGTGTGCTGATGTCGACTCCCGTCCCCAGCAGGTAAGTCTGGCTGCCGATAAGCAGGCTTCTGCCGACAAAATAAAAATACCGGGCTTCGCCATCGGCGAGGATTATCCTTGCCTCGGCATCCGCGTGGCCTTTTTCGAAGCCTTCATGAATTTTTTCGGCGACCGTTTCCCGGTCGTCGCCATGAATGATGTTCAGGGTATGGGCCTGGGATTTTTCAAGCCCTTCCGCACCCAACAGGGTGGCAAGATTCTTGTTCCAGCTTACCAGTTTCCCTTCGGCATCAAGCCGGTAAAATACGCCGGGCAGGCTGTCGATCAAGGTTTCCGAAAATGTGATTTCCTGGCGTAGCGCCAATTCGGCGAGTTTTCCCTCGGTAATATCGCGGTTGCTGATGCGGCGTCCCCTCGGTTCCCCGTTTTCGCCGACGATGGCGTGGCAGTGGTGGCTGACCCAACGGATTTCCCCGTCGCGCCGCACGATACGGAAATCCAGCAGCGATTTGTCTTCTTGGGCGATGCTGTGCATGTGCTTATCCATTGCCGGACGGTCTTCGGGGTGGACGATGCGCAGCAGCAAGCCGGGGTCGGCGACGAATTCATTCTGGCTATAGCCAGTGATCCGTTCGCACGAAGGCGTCATGTAGAGAATTTTGCGATTGCTGTCCTGCCAGTATTCCCAGTCGAAAGTATAATCGGCGACCGTGCGGAATTTGGCTTCCTGTTCCGTCAATGCAATGACCGAATCGCGTTGGCGTTTCCAGGTGAGGTACATCAGTCCAGCCCCCGCCAGCGTAATCAGCGCAAACAACAGCGCCAAACCGGCCTGCTTGACTGCTTGAGCGCGCCATTCGGCCAAGTAATCCTCGCTGGCCAGGCCGACGATGATCAGGTAAGGGTAGTTGCCGACCCGGCGAAAGGTAAATGTCCGCTCGGTGCCATCCACGGTGGAATGTGACAGGTAAGTGCCGGTATATTTCCCGGCTTGCACCATCTCCCTCAGCGGCTGAGGCGCGGATTTCTGGCCGATTACGCTGCCGATTCCCTTGGGCTCGGGCTGGCGGATGACGATGCCCATGTCGGTATTGCGCAAGGTGACGATGCCGCGCGGGCCGACGTTGAGCGAGGAAAACATCCAGGTAATGTGCTCCAGCGAGATCGCCGCGAATACCATGCCGCCGAACGCTCCGTCTGCCTGGTCGATGCGCCGCGCCAGGACTAGCACCCATTTGCGGTTGACGCGGCTGATTTGCGGCGAGGAAAATACCAACCCCGCCTTGGGATCGTCGCGCAGGCGAACAAAATGAGGGCGGTCGGCCAGGCTGATT
>CALMWM010000324.1 GCA_937873435.1 uncultured Gallionellaceae bacterium | reverse complement strand
CGAGATTGCCGTGGTCATCACCGATGGACAGCTCAACGTGCTGGCCGAAAGCCCGGTGCTGGTGGTGCATCAGTCCGACGAGGTGCTGAGCGGCATGGATGCCTGGAACACCTCCACTCATCGCAAAACCGGCCTTACCGAAAAAGTGCGCGCTTCCACGCTGGATGAGGCTGAAGTGGAAAAGCAGATGATCGCTTTCATCGGGCAATACGTTGCGGCAAAAAAATCCCCGATGTGCGGCAATTCGATCTGCCAGGATCGCCGTTTCATGGCCAATTACATGCCCAAGCTGGAAGATTATTTCCATTACCGCAACCTCGACGTCAGTACCCTCAAGGAATTGGCCAAGCGCTGGAAGCCGCAAATCTACGACGGTTTCAAGAAAGCCAACAGGCATGAAGCGCTGGCCGACATCTACGAATCCATCGACGAATTGAAGTATTACCGTGCTAACCTTTTCAAGGAATAAAGCAGGGAGGAAAGAATAATGAAGCAAGGCACCACTTTCATGCTTGAGGTGAATCCGCGGATTCCCCGCAAGTTGTTGCGCCTCGACGAATTGGCGAACAATCTGTGGTATAGCTGGGACAAGCCCACGCGAACTTTGTTCGCGCGTCTGCATCCGGGGCTGTGGGACGCGGTCGGCCATAACCCGAAAGTGTTCCTGCGCCGCGTGGACGAACAGCGCTTGGCCGATGCCGGCGACGACCAGGTGTTCCTGGCGACCTACAACCGCGTCCTGTCGGCCTACGACACCTACCATAACGAGCCGATGCGCCGTGGCGGGCTGCGCGAGGAGTTCAAGCCGGACGATCTGGTTGCCTACTTTTGTGCCGAGTTCGGTTTTCACGAGAGCTTCCCGATTTATTCCGGCGGTTTGGGCATCCTGGCCGGCGATCACTGCAAGGCTGCGAGCGACTTGCGCCTGCCTTTTGTCGGCGTCGGGCTGCTTTACCGCCAGGGCTATTTTTCCCAGATCATCGACGGTGAAGGCAACCAGATCGCCACGCATTCCGATTCGGATTTCGACGATTTGCCGGTGGCGCCGGCGCTGGACGCCGAAGGCAAGGAAATTCACGTATCCGTGGAATTTCCCGGGCGCAAGGTGACCATCAAGGTTTGGCAGGCGCGCGTCGGCCATGTTTTATTGTGTCTGCTCGATACCGACATCGAGGAAAATTCTCCGGAAGACCGCGACATTGCGCACCAACTGTACGGCGGCGACCGCAATACGCGCATCACCCAGGAAATCATTCTTGGCGTCGGCGGTGTACGCGCGTTGGCGGCGCTGGGGATGAAGCCGACGGTATGGCACATCAACGAAGGCCACGCGGCTTTCCTGATCCTCGAACGTATCCGCAACCTGGTAACGCAGGCCGGGCTGGATTTCGCCAGCGCGCTGGAAGCTACCGCGGTGAATACCGTGTTCACCACCCATACTCCGGTGCCGGCGGGACACGATCATTTTGCCGAAGACATGATGTGGCATTATTTCCAGCGTTGCTGCGAAGAACTGAAAATCAACCGTGACGATTTCCTGGCTCTCGGCCGAACCCCGGATGGCCCGGATTTCAACATGACCAACCTGGCAATTCGCGGATCGCGTCGCCAGAACGGCGTGTCGCGCATCCACGGCGGGGTGTCCTCGCAGATTTGCGCCAATTTGTGGCAACAGATATCGCCCGAGGAAAATCCCCTGAGCTACGTCACCAATGGCGTGCATGTGCCGACTTTTCTGGCGCAGGAGTGGATCGACCTGTTCGACAACTATTTCGGCTACGAGTGGCGCCACCGGATGTCCGACGCGGAATACTGGGCGCAGCATATCGACGATATTCCCGATCATTTGTTCTGGAGCGTGCGTCAGTCGCTCAAATCGCAGATGCTGCAATTATTGCAATTTCGTATCAGCCAGCAGCATTTCCGCAACCATGGCAGCGAGGCGCATCTCGACCGCCTGCTCAAGCATGTCGACAGCCTCGATCCCAATGTGTTGACCATCGGGTTTGCGCGGCGCTTCGCGACGTACAAGCGCGCAGCGCTGCTGTTCGAGGATCAGGATATTTTGCGCCAGTTGCTGGCCGACAACGACCGGCCGGTATTGTTCATCTTCGCCGGCAAGGCGCATCCCGCCGACCATCCCGGCCAGGATTTGATCCGCCGCATTCACGCGCTGGCCCATCAGCCGGAATTCGAGGGCAAGGTGCTGCTGGTGGAAGGCTATGATCTCGGTTTGTCGCGCCGCCTGGTGGCAGGGGTGGACGTGTGGCTGAACAACCCGATTTATCCGCTCGAAGCAAGCGGTACCTCCGGCATGAAGGCCGGCATCAACGGCGCCATCAATCTCTCGGTGCTGGACGGCTGGTGGGGCGAAAGCTACGACGGTACCAACGGTTGGGCGATCAAGCCGTCGCCGACCTATGTCGACGATGGGCGCCGCAACAAGGAAGACAGCCAGGAACTCTACGACATTCTGCGCAACCGGGTCTTCCCGCTGTATTACCAGCGCGGAAAAATGGGCTATTCCGTCGATTGGGTGAAAAAAGCCAAGCGTTCGATCGCCACCGTGCTGCCGCAATACAACTCAAGCCGCATGGTGGGCGAGTACGTATCGCGGTTCTACCTGCCAGCGAGTAGGCAGGGTGCGCTGTATGTGGAAAAGGAATACGAGAACGCCAAGCGTCTGGCGGTCTGGAAGAGCAAGGTGCGTTCGTCCTGGCAGAGCATCGCTGTGCGTCGCCTGGATGTGCCGAAAAAACATATCCAGTTCGGCGATATCGTCCAGTTGGAAGTGGCAGTGCACTTGAATGGCCTGGTTCCCGAAGATGTCGTGGTGGAATTGCTGCTACGCCGACCGACCAAGAAGGACGGCAGCGATTTCCTGCATTTCAGCTTCGCCTGTCAGGGTGTCCTCGCTGAAACCGGCGAATGCCGTTTCACCCTCGATCTGTCGCCCGACATGTGCGGCAGGCTGGATTACAAGATCCGTGCTTATCCGCACCATCCGTTGTTGACCCACCCGTTGGAGATGGGCCTGATGTTGTGGTTGTGAATGTTCTGATGAAAAACAAAACGGCGAACCATCTGGTTCGCCGTTTTGTTTTGGCTGGGCGGAGTTACAGCGGTTTCTTGATCGAGATCGCGCCGCGGATTTGGCCAAGCGTATAGCCGGTGGCTTTGTCATGCGGATACTCGGCGTTGAGCAGGTCCTTGATCGGTTGCGCGATCGTGTCCGGCGTTCCGTGGCACTTCAGGCATACGTCCTGGGTCGGGATCGCTTTCATGTAGCGCAGGTATTTTCCTTGCGGCTCGGTGACGACTTCGGCGAATTCCATATTCGCAGGATTTTCGTTTTCCAGGCGCTTGTCGAAATCCATCAGTACTTTCTGTTCCCAGGCATCCGGCGAGCCGAGCAGGGGATTGCGCACCTTCAGGGAAACCCGGGTAACGCGCTGACCGGTTTTTCGCGAGAAATCGGAGGCGGTGGCGGGAGCGATGTCCTTGCACACTTTGATGGTGGCGACCGGGCCGTTTGCCTTCATTTCACTCTGCACTTTGCTTCCAAGTTGGCCCATCATTTCCTTGACTATCTTGCGGCTGTCTTCCTGAAACTTTGCGACATCGTCGTCGGCCATGACGCTGCTAGCGCTGAGCAAAAGCGCGAAGGAGAGGGGTAACCATGCTTTTTTCATATTCAATATCCTTTTGTCGGTTGAAAATTGGGAGTATCAGGTTTTTCTAATATACGTGTAAATGCTTTTTCGCAATCGCACTTGTTATTTTTCCAGCAGGGAGCGGAACAGTGCCAGGTATTGCTGGGCGCTATTGCTCCAGGAAAAGTCGCGGCGCATCCCGGTGCGCTGGATTTGCCGCCAGGTCTTGCGGTTGCGATAGCATTCCAGCGCC
>CALMWM010000323.1 GCA_937873435.1 uncultured Gallionellaceae bacterium | reverse complement strand
CGTCGTTGTCCTGTAACAGGTTCTGGACGATGCCGCCAAGCTGCTCGGTCTCGCTATCGGCCAGCGCGGACGATATTGGTGCCCACCATAAGGTGATTGCCAAGGCTAGCGCCAGTGGGGTGGCTTTCATCATAAAGCGCTCCATCAGGGGTATGAGTAAGCTTGCCAGGTTGTCGTGGGGTCGTCGCTATGCGGCTTGGTGCTGCGAACCGTTGCCGGTGGCGTCAGGACGGGGACAGTGGTTTTAACGGCTTTAACCGTTCGCACTTTCCTGTTGTAGGGGTTTTTCGATACGGCCAGGACAGGAAAGGGAACGCTCAACGCACCTATCAGGAAAATCGACAATATCCGTTTCATTTGTCTCTCGAAATGGCAGAAGGGTCGAAGCGAATCATATCACCGATCTGAAGATTTTGATTCCTGGCATCGCTTTCGCCCACCGAGAACAGCGGTTGAACTTGCTTAACCGTCAGCGTAGCCGCCGGTTTTTCGGCGACACCGAGCAGGCGGTTGCTGGATAGTTCCATGGCGTCGCTGACGGACGAAAGGGTGTAGAGCAGGAACTTGTCGCCGGTTGCCAAGCCGGAAGTGGTGCCGGCATCGAAGAACAGGCGGTTTCCGTCGATGCGGATAATTTTGGCGTTGAACGGCAGACGCCCCAGTTCGTCGACGATGAACTGCGCTTGGCGATCCAGCAGGCGGTCTACCGCACTGCCGAAGCCGGTGGCGAAAAATGCCGCACTGCCGAAGGGCTTGTCGCGCCCGACGGCAGCGGTGCCAGAAGCAAGTTCCTGCGCGCGGAAATGCGTAATGAGCGCGCCGGTTATCCCGTCATGCAGGAAAATTTCTGCTTCGATGCGGCGCGAACCGAGATTGTTGGGCTGGATTTTCGGCAGAAGGATGGATGGCACGACCTTCGGCAGAATACCGGAAGGCTGATCGGTGCCGGCATCGTAAATGATCCCCGACAGAACGAACTGCGCACCGGACTGGTCGGCGAGCAAACGTACGGTTTCGCGGTTCTGCGCCCGGTCAAGCGGCAGTTCAAGACGTCCAAGCGACGGCCAGCCGGAGGTTTGCACTGGCAGGAACAGGCCACTGTCCTCGATTCGCCGCAGCAAGGCGAGAGGGTAGCCGTTCCAGATGTTGTCGATATCCTGCACCTGAAGCGGATTGGCGACATAAAATTGGGTTATCGCAATTTTTTTGCGAAAGGCCAGGATATTCTCGCGCGGCGTGACGTCGCTGCGGACGCGGACATAGAGTGCGCCGTTCTCCTGCCATTCATGAATGATCGCCGGTTTGGCGG
>CALMWM010000322.1 GCA_937873435.1 uncultured Gallionellaceae bacterium | reverse complement strand
ATGGGGGGTAAAAGGGTGAGCTGCTGTGTCAGTTCATGTTCGATGAAGTTCAGCAAATCCCGGTAATGGGCGGATTTCCCCGCCTCATCCAGGACCACGAAAGTGTCGAGGGCGTAACCGTGGTGGGTGGTGCTGACTTTGGCCTCAACGATATTGAAATCGGTGCGCTCGAAAAAACTGCAAATCCGTGCAAACAAGTCGTCCCGGTCAGGCGTGTAGATCATGACCTGAGTACCTGCGCCGGTAGGGCTCAGCCGCGCCCGCACGATTGGGGTGGTAGCATTGACGTGAGGATACAGCAGGCGCGTTTGCCAGGCGATTTCCTGGGCTTCGTGGCGCAGGAAATAAGCGTCATCGAACTGCTTCCAGAGCGCTTCATGGGCGTGTTCGGCAATCGCATAAAGACGCAGCGTTTTGAGCGCATCGACTTGCCGTTCCTGGAGATAGGCCTCCGGGGCCGGAGATTCTCCGCTCAAACAGCGCCGGGTTGCTTGGAACAGGCTTTCCAGCAGCCGTCCCTTCCAGGCATTCCACACTTTCGGGCTGGTACCGCGAATATCCGCAACCGTCAATAAATAAAGCCCGGTGAGGTGACGCACGTCGCGCACGCGGGCGGCGAAGGCCGCGATGACGTCCGGGTCGCTGACATCCTGTTTTTGCGCGGTGGCGGACATGACCAGGTGATTCTCCACCAACCATGCGACCATTTCAGTATCGGCCCGGTCGAGGGCGTGGCTGCGGCAGAAGCGTCGTGCGATGACGGCACCCAGCGCGGAATGATCGCCCCCGCGGCCTTTCGCGATGTCGTGGAACAGCCCGGCCAGATATAGCACTTCGGTACGCTCGAAGCTGTTGATGAGGCGGCTGCACAACGGAAACTCATGGGCGAATTCCGCTACCGTAAAACGACGCAGGTTGCGCACCACGAATAAAATGTGTTCGTCCACTGTGTAAACGTGGAACAGGTCGTGTTGCATTTGACCGACGACGCGGCCGAAGCTTGGAAAATAGCGCGCGAGAATGCCGTACTGGTTCATGCGGCGCAATTCGTGGGTGATGCCGTGCGGCTCGCGGAATAAATCGATGAAACGTTTTTTGTTCGCAGGGTCGCGGCGAAAAGCGGCGTCGATGCGGGGGGCCGCGCGCCACAATGCGCGCAGCGTTGTGACGCCGATGCCCTTTAGTTCGCGATGACGCGCCATCGTTAGAAAACACTCCAGAATGGCTGAAGGCTCGTTCTGGAAGAGTTGCTCGTCACGCATTTCCAGTAAGCCGTTACGCGACTGGAAGCGGGTATCGATGATTTCCGGCAGGTGGCAGACTGGCGAATCGATGCGCGCTCGCAGGCTGCGCAGCAACACCTCGTTCATCAGCGTCACCGCCTTGGCGGTGCGATAGTAACGCTGCATCAGTTGTTCGCTGGGAGTGCGCTGCTTGCTGGCAACCAAGCCGAGTCGCTCGGCCAGAGCCGGCTGATGGTCGAATACGATGCGGTCTTCGCGTCGCTTGGCGAGAAGGTGCAGATGGATGCGCAATTGTTGCAGGAATCTTTCATGGCGCAGGATTTGCGTTGCCTCGCCGGCAGCGATGATGTTCTCGCGAACCAGATCTTGCCACGATGAACCCATTCCGAGTGCGCTAGCGATCCACATGACGGTTTGCAGGTCTCGCAGCCCGCCAGGGCTTTCCTTGAGGTTGGGTTCGAGGTTGTAGGCGGTGTCGTGGAAACGGGTGTGGCGTTGTTGTTGCTCCAGCAGCTTGCCTTTGAGGAAGGCGCCGGGATCGAGATTGCCACTGACGGCAGTGGAAAATTTGCGGTAAAGGGAACGGCTGCCGGTGAGAAAGCGGGCTTCCAAAAGGTTGGTTTGCACCGAGATGTCGCGGGCAGCCTCCTCCAGGCATTCCGGAATGGTGCGCACGCTATGCCCGACTTCCAGGCCGGTATCCCACAGCAATCCGATTAACTGCTCCAGACGGCATTTCAGTTGTTCGTCGGCGTCGCCTGGCAACAGCACCAGCAAATCCACATCGGAATACGGGTACAGCTTGCCGCGCCCATAGCCGCCGACCGCAATCAGGGAGAGGGTCCGCGGCATGGCAGTGGTTTGCCAGATCGAGCGCAGCAGGGCGTCGACCAATCTGCTGTGGCTGCGCAAGTAACCGTTGTGGTCCTTGCCTGTGAACGCGAGGTTAAGCGCGTTGCGTTGTGCCTTGAGGGTTTCGCGCCACTGCGACGGCATGGATAATCCGGACTAGGCGATAAATTTGGGTTTGGGCGGAGCGCCTGCGGACAGGGTCAGCACCTCGTAACCGGATTCGGTAACCAGAATGGTGTGCTCCCATTGCGCAGACAGACTGTGATCCTTGGTGACGATGGTCCAGCCGTCGCCCAGTTGGCGGATGTCGCGTTTGCCCGCGTTGATCATCGGTTCGATAGTGAAAATCATGCCGGGTGTGAGCATGGGGCCGTCGCCGCGCTTGCCATAATGCAGCACTTGGGGGTCTTCATGAAAGGCGCGTCCGATGCCGTGGCCGCAGTATTCGCGAACCACGCTGAAACCCTGGTCTTCGGCATATTTCTGGACAGCGTAGCCGATGTCGCCGAGATGCGCGCCGGGTACAACCGCAGCTATGCCCAGCCACAGGCATTCATAGCTGATTTCACAGAGCCGTTTGGCCTGGATCGGCGGTTCGCCGACGAAATACATGCGGCTGCTGTCGCCATGGAATCCGTCCTTGATGACGGTGATGTCGAGATTGACGAT
>CALMWM010000321.1 GCA_937873435.1 uncultured Gallionellaceae bacterium | reverse complement strand
TTAATAAAGCCAAGCCGGCTGCCGCCAAGGGCATTTACATGAAGAAAATTGCCGTCTCCAGCACGATGGGGGTGGGCGTCAGGGTGGATCAAAACACACTGGCTGCGTAAGAAACTTTGGGTCTGCCGGAACTCCGGCAGGCCGTCAAAGACCGTAGGCGCCTGCTTGCAGGCTTAATTTCCGGTGATGCTTGACGGATGCCTACGCAGATGGCGTGCCCAACGCAGGATGGATCTTTCACTCCTGTATAAAAGGTCGCCGTGGGTGGGTTCGAATTTCGGCGTTGCCGAAGTTGCGAACTTTATTTAAACGGAAGGAGGTAAGACCTTGAGTCTGAATCTTGAAGAGAAAAAAGCGGTTGTTGCTGAAGTCACAGCACAGGTCGCCAATGCTCAAGCGATAATCATCGCCGAGTATCGCGGTCTGGGTGTGGGCGACATGACGGTTCTGCGCAGAAAAGCGCGTGAGTCCGGCGTGTACTTGCGCGTGCTGAAGAACACCTTGGCGCGCCGCGCCGTTGCAGATACCCCGTTTGCCGGTCTGGCTGATCAAATGATCGGCCCGCTGACATACGGCATCTCCAGCGATCCGGTGGCTGCGGCGAAAGTCATGCACGAATTCGCCAAGGGCAGCAACGAGAAGTTTGTAGTCAAAGCTGGTGCGATGGCCAATTTCGTGATGTCCTCCAAGGATGTTGCGAGCTTGGCTACCATGCCGAGCCGCGACGAACTGTTGGCCAAGTTGTTGGGTACGATGCAAGCGCCGATTGCGCAATTCGTCCGTACGCTCAACGAAGTGCCGACCAAGTTCGTGCGTGGACTGGCCGCTGTACGCGACCACAAGCAAGCTGCTTAAATCCTTATTTATACAATCATTTATCCAGGAGTAATTGAACATGGCTGTTTCTAAAGCTGAAATTCTCGACGCTATCGCTGGCATGACCGTGCTGGAACTGTCCGAGCTGATCAAAGAGATGGAAGAAAAATTCGGCGTATCCGCTGCTGCTGCTGTTGCTGTTGCCGCTCCGGCTGCTGGCGGCGCTGCTGCTGCGGTTGAAGAAAAAACCGAATTCGACGTGATTCTGACCGGCGCTGGCGACAACAAAGTGAACACCATCAAGGTGGTGCGCACGATTACCGGTCTGGGCCTGAAGGAAGCCAAGGATCTGGTGGATGGCGCTCCGAAGCCTGTCAAGGAAGGCGTATCCAAAGCCGATGCCGACGCAGTTGCCAAGCAATTGATCGAAGCTGGCGCTACTTGCGAAGTCAAGTAAGCGTTATTTCGGTAATTCAGGCTGGCGGGAAACCGCCGGCCTTTTCCCTTTTCGGAAGCCGGAAGAGAGAGGCTGCTAACAGCGGCCTCTGTCTTATGTCCTCTGAGGCATCAGCCATCCTTCCCACGGAGTTAATATGAGTTACTCTTTCACCGAGAAACGACGGATTCGCAAGAGTTTCGCCAAGCGCGCAAACGTATTGCAAGTACCCTTTCTGCTTGCTACACAGATCGACTCTTATGCATGCTTCCTGCAGGCCGGTGTAAAAGCCGACAAGCGCAAGCAAGAAGGCTTGCAGGCAGCATTCTCTTCGATTTTCCCGATAGCCAGCCATTCCGGGAATGCTCGCCTGGAATACGTCAGCTACACTCTCGGCGAGCCGCCCTTCGATGTAACCGAGTGCCAGCAGCGCGGGTTGACCTTTGCTGCGCCCTTACGCGTCAAAGTGCGGCTGACCATCATGGACCGCGAGGCTTCCAAGCCGACAGTCAAGGAAGTCAAGGAACAAGAAGTGTACATGGGCGAAATCCCGCTCATGACCAACACCGGTTCGTTCGTTATCAACGGGACCGAGCGGGTTATCGTCTCCCAGTTGCACCGTTCGCCGGGCGTGTTCTTCGAGCATGACCGCGGCAAAACCCATTCCTCGGGTAAACTGTTGTTCTCCGCACGCGTGATTCCCTACCGCGGTTCCTGGCTGGACTTCGAATTCGATCCCAAGGATTACCTGTACTTCCGCATCGACCGCCGTCGTAAAATGCCGGTAACGATCCTGCTGAAGGCTTTGGGCTACATGCCGGAGCAGATACTCGGGATGTTCTACGTCAACGACACTTTCCACGTGAACAAGAAGGCTATCCAGTTTGAGTGGGTGCCGGATCGTCTGCGCGGCGAAGTGGCGCGTTTCGATATCGCCGATAAAGACGGCAAGGTCATCGTCGCCAAGGACAAGCGCATCACCGTCAAGCATATCCGCGACATGGAAAAAGCCGGTGTCAGCAAGGTTGTCGTGCCTGAGGAATTTCTGCTTGGCCGCGCGCTGTCGCACGCAGTAGTCGATAAGGAAAGCGGCGAGATACTTGCCGCCGCCAATGAGGAAATCAGCGAAACCCTGCTCGCCAAGATGCGCGAAGCCGGTGTGACGAAAATTCACACCCTCTATGTCAACGAACTTGACCAGGGCGCTTATATCTCCTCGACTTTGCGTATCGATGAAACAGTTGACCAGAAGGCCGCGCAGATCGCGATTTACCGCATGATGCGTCCAGGTGAGCCGCCAACAGACGACGCTGTGGACGCATTGTTCGCCGGTCTATTCTTCAGCGAAGAACGTTACGATCTTTCTACGGTCGGTCGTATGAAGTTCAATCGCCGCGCCTACCCCGAAAAAGCCGAGGACAAATCCTCGGTATGGTTCAAGGCCTTCCAGCAGCGCGTCGGCAAGAAGGAGGCAACCGGCCCCAGCATCCTGGAATACGACGACATCATCGCAACGATCATGATTTTGGTCGAGTTGCGCAACGGTCGCGGCGAAATCGACGACATCGACCACCTTGGCAACCGCCGCGTGCGTTCGGTCGGCGAACTGGCGGAAAACCAGTTCCGTTCCGGCCTGGTGCGTGTCGAACGCGCCGTCAAGGAACGTCTGAGCCAAGCGGAATCGGAAAACCTGATGCCGCACGACCTGATCAATGCCAAACCGGTTTCCGGCGCGATCAAGGAATTCTTCGGCTCATCGCAGCTGTCGCAGTTTATGGATCAGACCAATCCGCTTTCTGAAATCACCCATATGGTAGGCGTATCCGAGGCTGATGTCGCAGAACCTGGGCGACGAATTGGTGCAAGCGGTGAGCGGTGCCTTGTTAGGAAGTGCATTCTTTTTGTGACAGTTGCAAGGCGCGATGACTCGCCGTGTTGCCGGTGCGGCGGGTTTACCGGCGGTTCGTGCAGTCGCTGAATGCGCGGCTGCCGCAGGCTGGGTAGCCGAGGAAGAACAGGCTCTTCCTACGGGCTGTGGCCTCCGTCACTGATTAACGACGATTAATGTATCCGTAATTGACGAGACGCCGACTGGCTTGCCTATGAGATAGGGGCTTTTGATCCTATCTAAAGTAACTTTTTTCTTGACGATGATGAGTCGACAGTGATTAGATTCCTGATAGCCCGCGCGAGCGGGCGTGACTGCTCAGGGAGGTTACTAGGTAATCCATGAAGAAGCTATTGCCTGTGTTTCTCGTGCTGTCGTTGGGTGCGGCACTTCACGCGCAAGAGTCGCGCGGCAGTATTGCAGGGCGTGTGACGGATCCCACGGGAGCCGTCATACCCGGTGCACCTGTCACCGTGACAAACAAAGCGACAAACACTCCCCGCCGTATGACCACCAATGCTACGGGGTACTACGAGGCCAACTTGCTTGAACCGTCGACCTATACGGTGGACGTTGAAGCTCAGGGCT
This sequence comes from uncultured Gallionellaceae bacterium, assembly GCA_937873435.1. Taxonomy (GTDB): domain Bacteria; phylum Pseudomonadota; class Gammaproteobacteria; order Burkholderiales; family Sulfuricellaceae; genus JAGXQV01. The sequence goes on along the minus strand of CALMWM010000321.1, from coordinate 1,178 downwards.
TCAAGAAGTTCCTTCGTTCCGGCATCACACTGAATGTGTCCGCCCGAATCGAGATCGACGCCAAACTCGAAATAGGCGGAGTTGCCGAGACGGTGGAAGTCACTGGCGAGGCGCCGTTGCTTGAAACTTCAACCGCCAGCGGTGGCCGCGTCCTCGACAACCGCCAGATTCTCAATCTGCCGTTTTCCGACACGAACCCGTTTGCCCTGACCGCGCTTGCCCCTGGCATGCAGTGGACCGGCCAGCCCGAATATCGCCGCCCCTTCGACAACGGTGGCACGTCATCGTTCAATACTTCCGGGGGCGTCGGCCAGAACGAGTACACCATCGACGGCATGACGGTGACCGGCACCAGCCGCCGCGTTGGTTTCACCCCTCCGTCGGATTCCGTCGGCGAGTTCAAGCTCGAAACTTCCAACTTTGATGCCAGCCAGGGCTTCACCTCCGGCGCCGCAATCAATGTCAGTTCGCGGTCCGGCACCAATGCCTTCCACGGCGCCTTGTTTGACCAACACTGGCAACAACGCTGGAACGCGACGCCATTCTTCACCCGTGAGCCGTACGATGCCGGCGTCCGTACCGGCACGATCGATCCAAACAAGACGCAGAAGCAGGCCACTGGCCGGTCGAACAACTACAGCCTGACGGCATCAGGTCCTGTCTTCATCCCGAAGGTTCTGAACTTGAAGGACAAGCTTTTCTGGACCCTCACCTGGAACGGTATCAAACAGTCCAAGGCTGAAACCACCAGCAGCACGGATGTGACTGTGCCTAGCGAGGCGATGAAGCAGGGTGATTTCTCCTACTTCCTGACGATCCCCAACGGAGCCAACCTCTATACGATTTACGATCCACGGTCGGCCACCCTCCAGGGCAGCAATGTGGTTCGCACACCGTTCCCAGGCAACAAAGGCGTCCCGATTCTCAACCCAGTGGCCCCTTATTACTCTAAGCTGTATCCGACTCCGAATAACATTCCTGGCAAGGTAACACCGGAGCTCTATTACAACTACTTTGGTTCGGCCATGCCGAAGAACGAGAAGTTCAACGCCATCGTTAACCGATATGACTGGATCGTCAGCCAGAACCACCGCCTCAATGTCCGATGGCAGTGGAACGACCGTCTTGCCGACGAATATGACTTCACCTATGAGACAGCCCGCGGCTTGCATTCGAAT
>CALMWM010000320.1 GCA_937873435.1 uncultured Gallionellaceae bacterium | reverse complement strand
CCTGACGCTGCTCAAGGCCAAGATCAAGGCGATGCAACGTATTGCCGAGATGCAGCGGGTGATTGCCGATAATGCCGAGCAACTGGCGCGTTATCGCGAGGAAAACGAACGTGAGCAAAACCTTGCCCAGCATTTACTGGCCAAGATCATCCATAACGAAGAAATCAATAATCCGCTGATCCGTCATTGGTTGCTGCCGGCAGCCAACTTCAGCGGCGACATCATCGCCGCCGCCGCTACGCCGGGCGGGGTGCTGCACATCATTCTCGCGGATGGAACCGGTCACGGACTTTCCGCTGCGATCAACGCAATGCCGGTGATCGAAGTATTTTATGGGATGACGGAGAAAGGCTTTTCAATTGCCAGCATCGCCCAGGAATTAAACCGCAAAATCAAGCTGATTCTTCCTACCGAACGCTTTATTGCGGCAAACCTTGCCTCCATTGATTTGTCAAAACGCTCTATTCGCATCTGGAACGGCGGCGCGCCGACGGCAATGTTTGTCAGCACGGAAGGGGAAATCCTGCATGAGTGGCGCTCGTCCCAGCCACCGCTAGGCATCTTCGATAGCGAAGAGTTCGATGGCAAGACGGATACGTATTATTGGCATCAACCTGGACAGCTGGTGTTTTTCTCCGACGGCGTGGCTGAGGCGGAAAATGACGCAGGGGAACGTTTCGGCGCCGAGCAAATTCTGCAAGCGCTTTCCTGCAACGGCGAAAAGCAGCAATTCGATAGCCTGAAACAAACGTTGGAAACCTTTCTTGGCGGCAGACCCGGCCTGGACGATATATCGTTGGTCGGCGTCCACTGCCCCATGGACTTTGCTGGCGAAACCATTAGCCCGGAGCACGAAGAAAAGGAATTCAATTTCCGCCTCTCGCCCAGCGAATGGAAACTCAACATCTGCCTGACCGCAGCGGAACTCAAATCTCTGGATGTGCTGCCTCTCTTGATGAGTTGGCTAGGGCAGGCGCGACTCACGCAGAAACAGTGCCGCGAATTGTTTGTGATCATTACCGAGCTATACAACAATTCACTCGATCACGGCATACTCCAGCTCGATTCCTGCCTGAAGACCTTGGAGGACGGGTTCGACCGGTTTCTAACCTTGCGTGAAGAGCGTCTTGCAGCGCTACTGCAAGCCAGCGTGGAAATCGAGTTACAGCGGCAGCGGCGCGAAGACATGGAATATTTGGTGCTCCGCGTCAAGGACAGCGGACAAGGCTTCGATACTTCGATGGTTCAGAATTGCAATATTGCGAACCAAACAGGATTCGCCGGCCGCGGTATCGCACTGGTCAAATCCCTATGCTCACGGGTAAGCTACCTTGGCGCCGGCAATGAAGTGGAAGTACAGTACCTGCTGAAATAAGCCTGGATATTATCAGGCAATCATGCGCCAGCCTATGCCGTTTTCCTGATCGGCAACCCCTATCCACGCTTCCTCGCAGTTCAACGCGGCACTGAGCGCTGCTCGCACCAACCCAGGTCGATTGTTTTCTTCGCTTAGGTGCGCTGCCACGACATGCTGCAATTTTCCATGTGCCAAGGTGGAAAGCAGCCGTGCGGCTGCATCGTTGTCCAAATGTCCAAATTTTCCTGCGACGCGATGTTTCAATGAGGGGGGGTAGCTCCCGTCACGCAACATGGCGCTATCGTGGTTGCTTTCCAGCATCAGCGCATCGCAGCCGCATAACGTTGCTTCGATATGCGGAGTGGATACGCCTACATCGGTCAGAACCCCCAGACGGCGGCTGCCGTCACCCAGCACATACTGCGCAGGTTCGCGCGCATCATGGGGAACGGGAAAAGGCTGTATTTCCAGATCGTCGATACTGAAAATACTATGATCGTCGATCAATTTTATGGCGATGGAAGCAAACATGTCGCCAGGCAGGCTTTTGAAGGTGCCATGCGTCAACCACACGGCCAAGCCATATTTGCGGGCGAAGCGTGCTACGCCACCGACATGGTCGGCGTGCTCGTGGGTAACCAGAATCGCCGACAGATCGGAAGGATGCAGCATTAAGCGTGACAGGCGAGACAGCACATCTTTGAGGCTGAATCCGCAATCAAGCATCACGCG
>CALMWM010000319.1 GCA_937873435.1 uncultured Gallionellaceae bacterium | reverse complement strand
TCGGCCTGATCGCACTGGTGGTCGGCATCGTCGTCGGCTTCCTGATCACCCGCGGCCTGCTCAAGCAACTGGGCGGCGAACCGGATTATGCGGCAGCGGCAGTACACAAGATCGCCGGCGGCGACCTGTCGATGGACATGGATATTAAACCGGGCGACACCACCAGCCTGGTGTACTCGCTGAAAGTGATGCAGGACAGCCTGCGCAAGATCGTCGCCGAGATCAAGGGCATCGTCGAAGCCGCAGCGGTGCGCGGCGACTTCAGCGTCAAGATGGATCTCACCGGCAAGGCCGGCTACACCAAGGAGCTCTCCGACCTGCTGAATAATCTCTCCAACGTCACCGAAACCGGCTTGAACGACGTCACCCGCGTCGCCCAGGCGCTGGCCAACGGCGATCTCTCCCAGAAGATCACCCAGGACTACCCCGGCGTCTTCGGCCAGACCAAGAACGGCGTCAACAGCACCGTAGACTCGCTGACCAAGGTGGTCGCCGAGATCGACAACATCGTCGCCGCCGCCGCCGACAAGGGCGACTTCAGCGTCAAGATGGACATGACCGGCAAACAGGGCTACACCAAGCGCCTGTCGGAACTGCTCAACCAGCTCTCCGACGTCACCGACACCGGCCTGCGCGACGTCATGCGCGTCGCCAATGCGCTGGCGGTCGGCGACCTGACCCAAACCATCACCAAGGACTACCCCGGCCTGTTCGGCCAGACCAAGGACGGCATCAACGCCACCGTGGACAACCTCAAGAAACTGGTCGACGAAATCAAGATCGCCGTCGAAGGCATCAACACCGGCTCCAAGGAAATCGCCGTCGGCAACCAGGACTTGTCGCAGCGTACCGAGGAACAAGCCTCCAGCCTGGAAGAAACCGCCTCCAGCATGGAAGAACTGACCTCGACCGTGAAGCAGAACGCCGAGAACGCCAAGCAGGCCAACCAGCTCGCCATCGGCGCGTCCGACGTGGCCGGCAGGGGCGGCGCGGTGGTCAACCAGGTGGTCGGCACGATGAGCTCGATCAACGAATCGTCGCGCAAGATCGTGGATATTATTTCAGTGATCGACGGCATCGCCTTCCAGACCAACATCCTCGCCTTGAACGCCGCGGTCGAAGCGGCGCGCGCCGGCGAACAGGGACGCGGCTTCGCGGTGGTGGCGGCGGAAGTGCGCAACCTTGCCCAGAGAAGTGCGGCAGCAGCGAAAGAGATCAAGACCCTGATCGGCGATTCGGTGGACAAGGTGGAGAACGGCACCAAGCTGGTCGGCGAAGCCGGTCAGACCATGGAAGAGATCGTCACCAGCATCAAGCGCGTCACCGACATCATGGCGGAGATTTCCGCAGCCTCCAGCGAACAAAGCGCGGGGATCGAGCAGGTGAACCAGGCGATCACCCAGATGGACGAAGTCACCCAGCAGAACGCCGCGCTGGTGGAAGAAGCCGCTGCCGCTGCCGAATCGCTGGAAGAACAGGCACAGAACCTGTCGACCTCGGTCAGCGTGTTCAAGCTGGACAGCAAGGCGGGGATGGGTATGGCGGTAGCGCGCAGTGCGGCCAGGCCGGCGCAGGCCGCGCACAAGCCCGCTGCCATCGCTCACAAGCCGGCGGCACACAAGGCCGGTGCCACTGCCAAACCCGCCAAGACGGTAGCCGGCGACGATGAATGGGAAGAGTTTTAACGGCGCGGGCTAGCCGCTAGCCACGTTGAATTTGCGGTATCTGTAGGAGCACGCCACTTGTGCTCAAGCCATCAGCTGTCGGGGCTGTGGACGAACAGCGTCGACAACCGAGGCATCGCCTCATCTTGCGGCGTTTAATCGCGGGCACGGCCCGCTCCTACATACCACTATCGAAAATGCGTGGAAGAGGGAAAATCAGCCCTGCGCCGCTTCGGACTCGGCGATCTGGCGGCGCACTTCATCCATATCCAGCGTGCTCACCTGTTCGATCAGCATTTCCAGGCCGGATGAAGGCAATGCGCCGGCTTCGGAGAAGATGATGATGTTGTCGCGGAACACCATCAGCGTGGGAATCGAACGGATATTGAAATAGCCCGCCAAGCCTTGCTGTTCTTCGGTATTCACCTTGGCGAAAACGATGTCGGTGTATTTTTCCGCAGCCGCTTCGTAAACCGGGGCAAACGATTTGCACGGCCCGCACCACGGCGCCCAGAAATCGACCAGCACGATGGGGCTGCCGTTCACGGTGGATTCGAAGTTTTCTTCATTGAGATCAATGGTGGCCATGTACGGTATGCTCCAGAAAAAGGTGGGGAAATGGATGTTTAGCGTTTGCTAATATTCAAAACTCTAACATCTATTCCGGAGCCGGGTCAAACGCACGACGCGTGCCACGTTAGTCTCACTGCATGTAGAATATTCCGATGATTACCGCTCCTCCTTCCGCACTGCTGTTCCTCGCCACCGGCTGCCCGCACTGTCCTGCCGTGCTGGAAGGGCTGACGCAACTGCTCAAGGAAGGCATTATCGGCTCACTGGAAGCGGTCAATCTCGCCGTCCACCCCGAACGCGCCGCAGAGCTGGGAGTGAAGACCGTGCCGTGGCTGCGCCTGGGCAACTTCGAACTGGAAGGTGCGCAAAGCGTTGCCCAACTGCGCCGCTGGGCGCAAGCGGGCGACGACCTCGACATTCTGGCCGGCTATGTTCACGACTTGCTGATTTCCGGGCGCCGCGACCGGGTGGAAGCGCTGCTGCGGCGCGATCCGGCACATTTCCGCGCCCTGCCGCGCCTGCTGGCCGACCCGGCGAGCAGCATGGCGGTGCGCCTGGGGATAGGCGCGGTGCTGGAGGAATTCCAGGGTAGCGGCTTGGCTCAGGTCATCGTCGCCGACTTCGGCGAACTGACGCGCCATGCCGAGGCGCTCACCCGCGCCGACGCCTGCCATTTCCTGTCGCTGATCGGCGGAGCGGACATCGTCCCTTACCTGCGCACCTGTCTCGACGACCCCGATGCCGGGGTGCGCGAGATTGCCAATGAAACCCTGGCGGAAATGGCCGCGCCATGACCCCGCCGCGCAAAGCGATCATTCTTGGCGCCGCAGGGCGCGACTTCCACGATTTCAACGTGTTTTTCCGCCACAATCCGGCCTACCGCGTGGTCGCCTTCACCGCCGCGCAGATTCCCTTCATCCAGCACCGCACTTACCCGGCGGCGCTGGCCGGCACCCGCTATCCCACCGGCATTCCGGTGTTTCCCGAGGAAGACCTGGCGCGCCTGATCCGCCAACACGGCGTTGACGACGTGTTTTTCGCCTACAGCGACGTCAGCCACGCCCATGTCATGCACCTCGCCTCGCTGGCCTTGGCCGCAGGCGCTTCGTTCCACCTGCTCGGCCCGCGCGATACCATGCTGGCCGCCAAAAAACCGGTGGTGGCGATAGTCGGCGCGCGTACCGGCTGCGGCAA
>CALMWM010000318.1 GCA_937873435.1 uncultured Gallionellaceae bacterium | reverse complement strand
CCTGTATCTGCCCGAGGTGCGCCGGGAGCTGGCCGCGGCGGATGTGGTCCTGCCCTCCCTGGATGCCGCCCGGGAAGAGACTTATCGCGCCATCAACCGGCCGCTGCCGGAGCTCTCCCTGGAATCGTTGCTTGAGGGCCTGACGTCCTTCCGCCGGGAGTACCGGGGCCGGATCTGGCTTGAGGTCATGCTGCTCAAAGGACTCAACGATACCGATGAGGAACTGGCCCTCCTGCGCCGCGCCCTGGCGGAAATCGCCCCGGACAAAATTCAGCTTAACACCGCGGTGCGGCCGGTCGTGGAAGCGGGCGCGCTCCCCCTGGACCGCGCCGAGATGGAGGCCGCCGCCGCGACCCTGGGGGGGCCGGTAGAGGTCATCGCCTCCTTCAGCCGGGCGGATATTGCCGGGGGGCAGCGCCCGGATGAAGATTTCGTGGAAATGCTCTCCCGGCGTCCCATGACCGCCCCGGACCTGGCCCAGGCGTTGGGGCTGCCCTTGGCGCAGGTAGAGGCGCGGCTGCAGCACCTGAAGGCGTCGGGCCGCATTTCCTTTAACCGGTACCACGACCAGGAATTTTACCGGCATCAAACCTGAACAACGCACAACCATGCCGCCAGGGCATTGATTAATTTTCTGACACGAGCTATCCGCAATTCGGGGGATACAGCATATGCAAGGTAATTTCGACGTGGGGCTGGATGTCGGCTCAGTAAGCGTCAATCTGGTGATCATGAATCCCGCCGGTGAGGTGGTCAAAGAAGTTTATTGGCGCCACCTGGGGGCGCCCTCCCGCACGACTTTAAACCTTTTGGAGTCTTTGGAATTTCCCCTGGAACAGTGCCGGCTGGTGGCCTGCACCGGCATGGGGGGCAATCGCCTGGCGGAGATCTTAGGCGGCCGGTTCATCAATGAAGTCATCGCCCAGGGCCGGGGCACCCACCATTTTGCGCCCCAGGCCCGCACCATCATCGACATGGGGGGCGAAGACGCCAAGATGATCATGGTGGCGGAGGAAGACGGCCACCTGATTATCGAGGATTTCGCCATGAACACCATGTGCGCCGCCGGCACCGGCTCTTTTCTGGACCAGCAGGCGCACCGCCTGGGCTACACCATCGAGCAATTCAGCGAATTGGCCCTGAAATCCACCACCCCGCCCCGGGTGGCCGGGCGCTGCAGCGTCTTTGCCAAGACCGACATGATCCACCTGCAGCAGGGCGCCACCCCGGACTTCGAGATCATCGCCGGCCTGTGCCAGGCCATGGCCCGGAACTTAAAGAGCAACATCGCCAAGGGCAAGACCTTCGCCCCGCCCATAGCCTTTCAAGGGGGCGTGGCCCACAACTTGGGAGTGCGCCAGGCCTTCCGGCAGGTCTTCGGCCTGGACGACGCCGGGCTCATCATCCCTCCGCACTTCTGCGCCCTGGGGGCCGTGGGCGCGGTGCTGGTGGCCCGGGAAAACCCCCCCGTTGATTTTCACCTGGACCTGAACCCCCTCAAAGAACACCTGCTGAAGGACGAGGACCAGTCCCGGCGCCTGCCGCGGCTTAACCCGCCGAAGGCCCTGGGTCCGGAGGACTACCTGGTGATTGACGTTGAACTGCTGGTGGTAGAAATCGCGCATCACATGTTCCAGCTCGCGTTCGCGCAACTGCCCGTGCGCCACCCCGATACGCGCTTCGGGCAGAAGCGTCTCCAGCCGCTCGCGCATGTTCTGGATGGTGTCCACCTCGTTGTGCAGGAAATAAACCTGCCCACCGCGCTTCAGCTCGCGCAGTACGGCTTCGCGCACAATGCCGTCGGAATAGGTGTGGACGAAAGTCTTGATCGACAGGCGTTTCTGTGGCGCGGTGGCGATTACCGAGAAATCGCGCAGCCCTTCCAGCGACATCGACAGCGTACGCGGAATCGGCGTGGCGGTGAGCGTCAGCACGTCCACCTCTGCGCGCAAGGCCTTGAACTGTTCTTTTTGGCGCACCCCGAAGCGGTGTTCCTCGTCGATGATCACCAGCCCCAGGTTCTTGAAGACGACATCCTTCTGGATCAGTTTGTGGGTGCCGATGACAATGTCGATTTTGCCATCCGCCAAGCCCTGGATGGCTTCTGCCTGCTCCTTGGCGGAACGAAAGCGCGACAGTTCGGCGATTTTCACCGGCCAGTCGCTGAAGCGGTCGGAAAAATTCTGGAAATGCTGTTCGGCGAGCAGGGTGGTGGGCACCAGGATCGCCACCTGCTTGCCGTCGGCGACAGCGACGAAAGCGGCGCGCAGCGCCACTTCGGTCTTGCCGAAGCCGACGTCGCCGCAGATCAGCCTATCCATCGGTTTACCCGAGGTCATGTCTTCGATCACTGCCTGGATCGCGGCGGCCTGGTCGGGGGTTTCCTCGAATTCGAAAGCGGCGGCAAATGCTTCGTAATCGTGCGCCTTGATCTGGAATACATGGCCTTTCCGAGCAGCGCGCTGGGCGTAGATGTTGAGCAATTCTGCGGCGGTGTCGCGCACCTGCTTGAGGGCTTTTTTCTTGGCCTTTTCCCACTGGCCGCTGCCGAGCCGGTGGAGCGGCGCGGATTCCGCCGCCGCACCGCTGTAACGTCCGATCAGGTGGAGTTGCGCCACCGGCACGTAGAGTTTGTCGCCGCCAGCGTATTCGAGATGCAGGAATTCGGTTTCGCCTTCGCCCAGGTCGAGGCTGACCAGGCCGAGATAGCGGCCGATACCGTGTTGCTCGTGGACGACCGGGTCGCCGACGCGGACTTCGGAGAGGTCGCGCAGCAGGTTTTCGGTGCTGGTCTTGCGTGCTTCGCGGCGCCGGGCCTGGCGAACCTGGGTGGCGTAAAGTTCGCTCTCGGTGACGACGGCGAATTTTTCAGTGGCCTCGATGAATCCGCAGCCCAGGGGCGCGACACCCAGCATGAAAGGCATTTGCTGTTGCAAAAAATCGGCAAAAGAATCGCACGGCACCACTTTCAAGCCGTGTTCGGCGAGGAATTGGGAAATGGTTTCGCGCCGTCCCATGCTTTCCGCGACCAGCAAAATTCGCCCGTCGAAAGCGGCGATAAAGGCTTGAAGTTTCTCCAGCGGGTTGTCCGCGCGGCGTTCTACTTGTAATTGAGGAAGCGCTCGCGTTGTCGCTTCTTCCGTCGCGGTTGCGGGAATGTCGAGGCGAGGGAAGGGTTTGAGCATTCCGAAAAAAAAGTCCACCGGCAGGAATAGCTCGTCCGGCGGCAATAAGGGACGATCCTTGTCGCCGGACAACAGGCGGTAGCGCGATTGTGTGTCGCGCCAGAAACCGTGCGCAACCTCCTCTACCCCGTGGTGCAGGCACAGCGTGGCCTCTTTGGGTAAATAATCGAAGAGGGTAGCCGTCGCGTCGAAAAACAGCGGCAGGTAATACTCGATGCCGGACGGCGCCAGCCCTTGGCTGACATCCTTGTACAGGCGGCTTTTCGACGGGTCGCCCTCGAATTTCTCGCGGAAGTTGCGGCGGAAGGTCTTCTGCCCGGAGTCGTCGAGGGGAAATTCGCGCGCCGGCAGCAGGCGGATTTCCTTCACTGGGTAGATACTGCGCTGGGTATCCACGTCGAAAGTGCGGATGGTTTCGATCTCGTCGCCGAACAGATCCAGGCGGTAGGGCAACGGGCTGCCCATCGGGAACAGGTCGATCAGCCCGCCGCGCACGCTGTATTCGCCGGGGGCGACGACCTGCGTGACGTGCTGGTAGCCGGCCAGCGTCATCTGGGCGCGCAGCTTGTCGATGTCGAGCTTGTCGCCCTTTTTCATGAAGAAGGTGTGGGCGGCGAGGAAGCTGGGTGGCGCCAGCCGCGTCAC
>CALMWM010000317.1 GCA_937873435.1 uncultured Gallionellaceae bacterium | reverse complement strand
GTTGCAACTCCTTGGAATGGAACGACCATTCCGCGTCGTTGCGCCTTGCCCTGCATCCCAAAAACCGCACACTCCACCCCGTCCAACTGAGGTTTCTAGGATAATGCCGTTTTTCGCAAAGTTCCCGTTGCAATGCTGCGTTCCATTTTGATCCTTGTGCTGGCCTTGTCCAGCCTACTGGTCGGGTTGTTTTTCGGCAGCGCCGATTTGCCTGCCGGCGAGGTACTGTGGGCGCTGTTCGGCCAAGGCAGCGACACCACGCTGGCAATCGTCTGGCAGTTGCGCCTTCCGCGCATAGCGGCGGGATTCGCCTGCGGCGGATTGCTGGCGCTGGCAGGGGCGCTGTTCCAGGCGCTGTTGCGCAATCCGCTGGCCGATCCGTACATTCTCGGGGTTTCCGGCGGCGCAGCGGTGGGCGCATTGTCCGCGATCTTGCTGGGACTGGTCAGCCTTTCCGTGAGCCTGGCCGCGCTGCTCGGCGCATTTGCAGCAATCGGGCTGGTGTTCGCGCTGAGCCGCGGCGCTTCCGGCTGGGATATGCACCGCCTGCTGCTGACCGGGGTGGTGCTGTCGGCGGGCTTCGGCGCACTGATCAGCTTGTTGCTGACGCTGGCGCCGCTGGTGGAAACCCGCGGCATGTTGTTCTGGCTGATGGGCGATCTTTCGCAAGCGCAGACGCCGTGGCTGGATTGGTTGGTGTTGCTGGCGGCAACCTTACTGGCGCGCGGCTTGGCGCCGAGTCTCGACGTGTTCACGCTGGGCGCCGCCAAGGCGCAATCGCTCGGGGTCGCGGTCAAGCCGCTGCAAGCCATGTTGTATTTCGTGGCCTCCGCCGCCACTGCGGTGGCAGTGATGGAGTGCGGCACCATCGGCTTCGTCGGCCTGATCGTGCCGCACGCCTTGCGCCTTGCCGGCATCGTTGGCCATCGCCGCTTGCTGCCGCTGGCGGCGCTCGCCGGCGGCAGCTTCCTGGTCTTGGCCGATACCCTGGCGCGTAGCGCGATCGCGCCGCAACAGTTGCCGGTCGGGGTGCTCACCGCGTTGCTCGGGGTGCCGGTCATGTTGTTCCTGCTGCGGAAAGCATGATGTTGCACGCCGCCAACCTGACTCTCTCTGTTCCCGGCAAGACCTTGTGCCGCGACCTTTCGTTCGATGTCCGTCCGGGCGAATGCTGGGCGATCCTCGGCTGCAACGGCAGCGGCAAGACCACCTTGCTGCACGTGTTGAGCGGTCTGTCGGCGGCTGCACAGGGGCGGGCGGAGCTGGACGGCAAAGCGCTGCATGATTTTCCGCGCCGCGAACTTGCGCGCCAGGTCGGCGTGCTGCTGCAGGACGAAGCGCAAGGCTTCTGGGGAACGGTGCTGGAATATGTGCTGTTGGGACGTTTCCCCCACGGCGACGAGGATCGGACACTGGCGCGCGCCGCCTTGCAGCGTGTCGGTATGGACGCTTTCGCGTCTCGGCGCTTGACCACGCTGTCGGGCGGCGAGCGCCAGCGCGTGCGCATCGCCCAGCTGCTGGCCCAAGCGCCGCGCCTGTATTGCCTCGACGAGCCGTTGCAGCATCTCGATTTGCGCCATCAGGCCGACATGATGGCGCTGTTCCGCGAACTGGCGAATCAGCAAGCGCGTGCCGTGGTGATGGTGCTGCACGAACCCTGGTGGGCGGCGCGCTATTGCAGCCATGCGCTGCTGCTGTTCGAGGACGGCCACACGCTCGGTGGCGCGGCGGAGGCCGTGCTGACCCCCGAAAACCTGGAAAAACTCTACGGTTATCCGCTGTTTAACCCCATTTGTGTATAATCTGGAAAGCTGCGTTTCGCCGCATCCCTTGCGGTGAAATCGCCTTTTCCAGGATAACTTCCCAAGAATAATGATCCGAAAATTCCTACACCGCATCTTCCAGAGGCCCGCGCTTTCCCACGTCGAAGGCAAAGCGCCGCGTATTATCCCGTTCAAGCAACATGGCATCACACCCGACCAGATCAGCCCGTGCGCGCTGAAGGTCACCGAAGGGTTGCGCCATGCCGGTTTCAAGGCCTTCGTGGTGGGCGGCGCGGTGCGCGACCTGCTGATCAAGCGCGAGCCCAAGGATTTCGACGTGGCGACCGATGCCGAGCCGGAGGAGGTGCGTAAACTGTTCCGCCGTTCGCGCATCATCGGGCGGCGTTTCCGCATCGTGCATGTGATGTGCGGCCAGGAAACCATCGAAGTATCGACTTTCCGCGCGATGCAGCCGGTCGTCGAAGGCGATGACAACTCGAATACCGACGAGGAAAGCGGGCGCATCCTCAGCGACAATGTTTTCGGCAGCCAGGCCGAGGACGCCCTGCGCCGCGATTTCACCGTCAACGCCCTGTATTACGAGCCGCACAAGATGGAAATCTGGGATTACTGCCACGGCGTGGCGGACCTCAAGGCCGGCCTGTTGCGCGTGATCGGCGACCCGGCACGGCGCTACCGCGAAGACCCGGTGCGGATGCTGCGCGCGGTACGGCTGGCGGCCAAGCTGGGCCTCAAGCTTGACCCGGCGTCGCGCAAACCGATTCATGCCTTGGCCGAACGCCTGCAGGATGTGCCGCCGGCGCGCATCCTGGTGGAAATGGAAAAGCTGCTGTTGTCCGGCCACGCGGTGCAGAGCGTCGAGGAACTGCGCCGCGAGAACCTGCATCACGGCTTGCTGCCGCTGCTCGATGTGATCCTCGAACAGCCGATGGGCGAACGCTTCGTGATGCTGGCGCTGGCCAAGACCGATGAGCGCATCGCCCAGGGCAAGTCGGTGACCCCTGCCTACCTGTTCGCTGCGCTGCTGTGGCACGAAGTGCTGACCGCCTGGGACAAAATCCAGGCCGGCGGCGAGCGCCCGATTCCCGCATTGCACCAGGCGATGGAGCAGGCGCTCGACACCCAGCGCGAAACCCTTGCGATCCCGCGCCGCTACGATGTCACCATGAAGGAAATCTGGAGCCTGCAACCGCGCTTCGCCCAGCGCGGCGGCCAACGACCGTTCCGCCTGCTCGAACATCCGCGCTTCCGTGCCGGTTACGATTTCCTGCTGATGCGCGGCGAAAGCGGCGAGGTGGATGTCGAACTGGGACAGTGGTGGAGCGATTTCCAGGAGGCTTCCGACGACCAGCGCAGCCGTATGTTGCTGGCCGACGACGTACCGAAAAAGCGCCGCCGCAAACGCAAGCCCAAGGCCCCCGGCGAATCCGCTCCCGCGCAGGGCGCCGCTTCGTGAGCGTGATCCCGCAACGCGCTTTCATCGGGCTCGGCAGCAACCTGGCCGAACCGGAATCCCAATTGCTCGCAGCCATCGAAGAGCTGGCGCGTTTGCCGCATACCCGCCTGCTCGCCAGTTCTTCGCTGTACCGCAGCGCGCCGGTCGGCTACGCCGATCAGCCGGATTTCATCAATGCTGTCGCGATGCTGGAAACCACCCTGGCGCCCCTGCAATTGCTCCATGAATTGTTCGAGCTGGAGCATCGCTTCGGCCGTGAACGCACCTTTCGCAATGCGCCGCGCATCCTCGATCTCGACCTGCTGCTCTACGACGGCCTGATTTGCCACGAACACGGCTTGACCTTGCCGCACCCGCGTATGCACGAGCGCGCCTTCGTGCTGCAACCGCTCCTCGAAATCGCGCCGGATTGCGCGATTCCCGGACGCGGCGCGGCGGCGCCGTGGCTGGCGGCGTGCCTTGAGCAAGCCATCGAAAGAATCGAATTCCCCGCTGAATGCCGGAGGGCAAGCGCATGACTACCCTGCACGATCTGCAAAAAATGGCCGGTGGCGGTGAAAAAATCGCCGTGCTGACCTGCTACGACGCCAGTTTCGCAACCCAGCTCGACGAGGCCGGAGTCGAAGTGCTGCTGGTGGGCGATTCGCTCGGCATGGTGGTGCAGGGCGAGAAATCCACCCTGCCGGTGACCCTCGCCGACATGGTCTACCATACCCGCTGCGTCGCGCGCGGCGCGAAACAGGCTTTCATCGTCGCCGACCTGCCGTTCGGCAGCTAC
>CALMWM010000316.1 GCA_937873435.1 uncultured Gallionellaceae bacterium | reverse complement strand
TACATTAGCGACACTCGCCTGTTGATCGGCGAAGACAGCAAGGGAGCCTGATAAATGAATGGTTTGACTCAATTGTTGGGTTGGGTGGATGATCGTTTCCCCCTGACCAAATTGTGGAAAGAGCATCTTTCCGAATATTACGCGCCGAAGAACTTCAACTTCTGGTATTTCTTCGGTTCCTTGGCATTGCTGGTGCTGGTTATCCAGATTCTCACCGGTATTTTCCTGACCATGAACTATAAGCCGGACGCTGCAGTTGCTTTTGCTTCGGTCGAATACATCATGCGCGACGTGTCGGGCGGCTGGATTATCCGCTACATGCACACTACCGGCGCCTCGGCGTTCTTCGTGGTGGTCTATCTGCACATGTTCCGTGGCCTGATTTACGGTTCTTACCGCAAGCCGCGCGAACTGATCTGGATCTTCGGCATGTTGATCTATCTGGCACTGATGGCGGAAGGGTTCTTCGGCTACCTGCTGCCGTGGGGTCAGATGTCTTTCTGGGGCGCGCAGGTGATCGTTAACCTGTTCAATGCGATTCCGGTGATCGGTCCTGATCTGTCGGTATGGATTCGTGGCGACTACGTGATTTCCGATGCCACGCTGAATCGCTTCTTCGCGTTCCACGTGATCGCCATCCCGTTTGTATTGGCAGGCCTGGTTGTGGCGCACATTATCGCGCTGCACGAAGTCGGTTCGAACAACCCCGACGGTGTCGAGATCAAGAAACATAAGGACCCGGTCACCCATATCCCGCTCGATGGCATTCCCTTCCACCCGTATTACACGGTGAAGGACATCGTCGGCGTGGTGGTGTTCCTGATGGTGTTCTTCGGGATCGTGTTCTTCGCCCCGGAATTCGGCGGCTACTTCATCGAAGACAACAACTTCATCCCTGCCGATCCGTTCAAGACGCCGCCGCACATTGCTCCGGTGTGGTACTTCACCCCGTTCTACGCGATCCTGCGTGCAGTGCCGTCGTTTGCCGGCACCCAGGTGTGGGGTGTGTTGGCGATGGGTGCGGCAGTCGTGGTGCTGTTCTTCCTGCCGTGGCTCGACAAGGGGCAGGTCAAGTCGATCCGCTATCGCGGCCCGATTTACAAGTATGCCTTGACGGCATTCATCATCAGCTTCATTGGTCTGGGCTATCTGGGCGTGCAGCCGGTAACACCGCTGTTTACCTTGCTTGCCCAAATATTGAGCGCTGTTTACTTCGGCTTCTTTTTCCTGATGCCGTGGTACACCAAGATGGATAACGCCAAATGCAAACCGGAACCGGAAAGGGTTACAGGATAATGAAAATGCTGAATATTGCCAAAAAGGGACTGCTCCTGCTGGGCATGCTGGCTTCGGTCGCGGCCTTTGCCTCGAGCGACATTCACCTCGACAAGGCGCCGGTCAATCTGAGCGACAATGCATCGTTGCAGCGCGGCGCCAAGACTTTCGTGAATTACTGCCTGACGTGTCACAGCGCCGCTTATATGCGCTATAACCGCTTGCAGGACATAGGGATGAGCGAGCAGGACATCAAGGGTCTGATTCTGACCGGTGCCAAGATAGGCGACTTGATGACGATCGCACTCGACAAGAAGGAAGCCAAGGCATGGTTCGGTGCGGCACCGCCCGACCTTACCGTGATTTCCCGCTCGCGCGGCGCCGACTGGCTGTATACCTATTTGCGCGGTTTCTACCGCGACGATAGTCGTCCTAGCGGTTGGAACAACGTGGCCTTCGATAAAGTCGGTATGCCACATGTGCTCTACGAATTGCAAGGTGTGCAGGCTCTGCATCACGAAGGCAAGGAAGACCATGCCGGCAAGCTCGTGCTGGAAACCCCCGGCAAGATGAAGCCTGCCGAATATGATGCGATGGTTGGCGATCTGGTCAACTATCTGGTATTCATGGGCGAGCCGGTGAAAGCCAAGCGTTTCACCCTCGGCATCTTCGTCCTGCTGTTCCTGGGCGTGTTGCTGGTAGTGTCGTACAAGCTGAAGAAGGAATTCTGGAAAGACATCCACTGACCGTCCAGATAACCTAGTAGCATGAAATGGCGGGGACGGGCGAATAGCCCGTCCCCGTTTGCCTTCCCGTAATGCCGTAGAATACGCCGAAGGCGCGCCTCGTCACCCTCTCTCGCCTGCCGAAGAGGGGCTGGGGTGAGGGAACCGGCGTGGCGTATGCCACATTTACATATTTCGGGGTGGCGCAAGCGCCATGCCAGATAAGAAAAGAGAGCTAGACTTATGATGACTTTATACTCCGGTACCGTATGCCCCTTTAGCCAACGCTGCCGCATCGTGTTGTTCGAAAAGGGAATGGATTTTCAGATTATCGATGTGGACGTCCTCAACAAACCAGAAGATCTGGCGGTGATGAATCCCTACAACAAGGTGCCGGTACTGGTGGAGCGGGACTTGATCCTGCATGAAGCCAACATCATCAACGAATACATCGATGAACGCTTCCCCCATCCCCAATTGATGCCGGCGGATCCGGTGATGCGCGGGCGCACCCGCTTGTTTTTACATCGCTTCGAGCAGGAGTTGTTTAACCATATCGAGCCCATTGAGAACGGTACTGCTAAAGCAGCCGAAAAGGCGCGTACAGCGATACGCGATAATCTGTCCCAGCTTACCCCTTTGTTTACAAAACAAAAATATATATTGGGCGAGGAGTTTTCGATGTTGGACGTGGCGATAGCGCCGCTATTGTGGCGTCTTGATCATTACGGCATCGTCCTGCCGAAACAGGCTGCCCCGTTGCTGAAATACGCTGAACGCTTGTTCGCGCGCCCGGCTTTTATCGAAGCGATGACGGCGTCTGAAAAGGCCATGCGGAAGTAAATAATGGGGCTAGGAGCTAGACAGTCATGAGCGAGGGTATTTCCACCAAACCTTATCTGGTGCGTGCAATCTACGAGTGGTGCGCGGACAGCGGGTTTACCCCCTATCTCGCTGTTGCGGTAGATCAACGCGCACGGGTGCCGATGGAATTCGTCAAGGATGGTGAAATCGTCCTCAATATCAGCGCCGGTGCTACTCGCAATCTGCAGATGGGCAACGACATGATCGAGTTTTCTGCTCGATTCAGCGGAACGCCGCGGCAGATCCAAGTGCCATTGGCCAATGTGATCGGCATCTACGCAAGTGAAAACGGACAAGGCTTGGCATTTGCCAAAGAAGTGCTGCCCGATGTGGGCGACGACACGAGTGAACCGGGAGATGAACCCTCACCGCCGCGCGGCAAACCGCAACTCGAAGTAGTTAAATAGTTATTTTCTGACGGGCTATTCGGCCTGTTTTCTGACTCGATGCCAGAAGTGAAGTTGAGGTGGTGGTCGATAGTCGCGACCACCGGCTGAACGATCCTTGTATTGCGCTGATTCGCATTACACCGGCCATCCTCAGCATCTATGCAGCTAAAATGAATGGCTGCCGCCACTCTTCATGCAAAAATCAGGCGGCGGCAGTGTAGTAAAGTTCTTCGATTTCGATGTAGCTTTTTGCACGCAGTTGCGCTGTTTCATTTTTGATGGCCTGGTTGAGCTGGCTGCGATCAATGCGCCCAAGTCTTAGCGACCTGAAAAAATCGGATTCAACTTCCCTGAGAAGCCGCCGAATCATATCTTCTTTTCCCATGATCATTCTCCTTAACTTTTTGGAGCACCGTGTAAAATATAACGACCTTACTTCGAATAACTTGATGCCCTTGTATGACTAATGAGCATATTACGTGCCAGAAAACCATCCTCATCACCGGTTGCTCAAGCGGAATCGGCCTATGCGTCGCTAAAGGCCTGGCCAAGCGGGGTTATCGGGTATTCGCTACGGCACGCAAGGCGGCAGACCTGCAAAATTTGCAGGCCAACGGGCTGGAAAGTTTGCCGCTCGATCTTGCCGATCCTGCTTCGATCCGCCAGGCGCTTACGGAAGTATTGACGCGCAGTAACGGAAAACTGGATGCCTTGTTCAACAATGGCGCCTACGGACAACCGGGGGCCGTAGAAGATTTGCGGCGCGAAGTGTTGCGCGAACAGTTCGAGACCAACCTGTTCGGCACCCATGAACTGACCAGCCTGGTCATTCCGGTCATGCGCGCCCAGGGCCACGGACGTATCATTCAGAACAGTTCGGTACTGGGTTTTGCCGCGATGCCTTACCGCGGAGCCTACAATGCCAGCAAGTTCGCCCTCGAAGGGCTGACCGACACACTGCGCCTGGAATTGGCGGGCAGTGGCATTTACGTCAGCTTGATCGAACCGGGGCCGATAGAAAGCCGTTTCCGCGCCAATGCGTATGCGGCCTACCAGCGCAATATCGACGCCGAACATAGCGCGCACAGGGAAAAATACCGTGCGATGGAACAGCGTCTCAACAAGCCAGGCCCAGCCGCTCCCTTTACCCTACCGCCCGAGGCAGTGCTGAAAAGAGTGATTCATGCATTGGAAAGCACGCGCCCTAAGGTGCGTTACTACGTTACTTTTCCGACCTATTTGTTTGCCATATTGAAACGAGTGTTGCCGCAACGCGCTATGGACTGGGTATTGACGCAAGCTAGCGGCGGCGGATCGAGATAGAAAGGGAGAAAAAATGGAACAACTTGCGATCATCGGTCTTGTAACAATCAGCGACCGTGCCAGCCATGGTGTTTACGAAGACCAAGGCATCCCGGCGTTG
>CALMWM010000315.1 GCA_937873435.1 uncultured Gallionellaceae bacterium | reverse complement strand
ACAATCTTGCCGCGGGCAAGGGGGTCGCCCTCGCCGCGGAAAAGAAATTCCACGGGCTGGCGGCGCGCTCCGGCGCGGCGGGTAAGGAATTCTGGCTGCTCGAACCGCAGACCTTCATGAACCGTAGCGGCCAGGGTGTGGCGGCGCTGGCGCATTTTTACAAGATCGCGCCGGAGGAAATCCTGGTGGCGCACGACGAACTGGACCTGCCGCCGGGCACGGTGCGCCTCAAGCAGGGCGGCGGACACGGTGGACACAACGGTCTCAAGGACATCATCGCCCATCTCGGCACCCCGAACTTCTGGCGTTTGCGCCTGGGGATCGGTCATCCGGGCAACCGCGAGGAAGTGGTGAACTACGTGCTCAACGCGCCGCGCCGCGAGGAGCTGGAATTGATCGAAACGGCGCTGGAAAAGGGCTTGTCCGTGCTGCCGCAGCTGCTGGCCGGGGATATCCAGGCCGCCATGCTGAAACTGCACACCAACGAAGTAAAAAAGGATAAACAGCCATGAAATGCGGAATCGTCGGATTGCCCAATGTCGGCAAGTCAACTTTGTTCAATGCCATCACCAGTGCCGGGATCGCGGCTGAAAACTATCCCTTCTGCACCATCGAGCCGAATGTCGGCATCGTCGAAGTGCCCGATCCGCGCATCGACGCGCTCTCGGAAATCGTCAAACCGCAGCGGGTACAGCACGCGGTGGTCGAATTCGTCGACATCGCCGGCCTGGTAGCGGGCGCCTCCAAGGGCGAAGGGCTGGGCAACAAGTTTCTTGCCAATATCCGCGAGACCGACGCCATCGCTCACGTGGTGCGCTGCTTCGTCGACGACAACGTGGTGCATGTGGCGGGGAAGGTCGATCCGATTTCCGACATCGAAGTCATCAACACCGAACTGGCGCTGGCCGACCTGGAAACCGTGGAAAAGGCCATCAATCGCTCCGGCAAGCAAGCCAAGTCCGGCGGCGACAAGGATGCCGCGAAACTGGTGGAATTGCTTGAAAAGATCAAGGTACACCTCGATGCCGCCCAGCCGGTGCGCAGTCTGAAGCTGTCCGCCGAAGACAAGGAGCTTATCAAGCCGTTGTGCCTGATGACCGCCAAACCCGCGATGTACCTGGCCAACGTCGACGAAGGCGGTTTCGAAAACAACCCGCTGCTGGCCCAGGTGGAAGAATTCGCCAAGGCCGAAGGCGCTCCGGTGGTGGCGATTTGCGCCGCGCTGGAAGGCGAAATCGCCGACCTCGAAGACGAAGACAAAAAAGCCTTCCTCGCCGACATGGGGCTGGACGAGCCGGGCTTGAACCGGGTGATCCGCGCCACCTACAAGCTGCTCGGACTGCAAACCTACTTCACCGCCGGCGTGAAGGAAGTGCGCGCCTGGACCATCCACATCGGCGACACCGCGCCGCAAGCCGCCGGGGTGATCCACACCGATTTCGAGCGCGGCTTCATCCGTGCGCAGACCATCAGCTTCGACGACTTCGTCGCCTGCAAGGGCGAACACGGCGCCAAGGAGGCCGGCAAGATGCGTTCGGAGGGCAAGGAATACGTGGTTCACGACGGGGATGTCATGAACTTCCTGTTCAACGTCTGAACAAGCTGGAAAGCATTTTCAGCAGGTTGGCATGAGCAGGAGCGGCCGTGAGGCCGCTCTTCTTGTTTCAAGCGGCGGCATTGCTGCCGCCGAACTTCCGGGCTTAAGCCGGTTCAGGCGCGCCCGTAACTGTCTTCAAAGCGCTGAATATCGTCTTCGCCCAGGTATTCGCCGCTTTGCACTTCGATCATCACCAGGTCGATGACCCCGGGATTTTGCAGGCGATGCTGGTGGCCGGCGGGTATGTAGGTGGATTCGTTGGTGTTGACCAGGAACTCGCTCTCGCCGTTGACCACTTTGGCCATGCCGCTCACCACCACCCAGTGCTCGCTGCGGTGATGGTGCATTTGCAGGGATAGCGATGCGCCGGGCTTGACCTCGATGCGCTTGATCTTGAAGCGGCTACCTTCCTCCAGTACGGTATAGGTTCCCCATGGCCGGGAAACCGTGCGGTGCAGTCGGTAGGCGTCGTGGCGCATGTGCTTGAGTTGCTGCACCACTTGCTTGACGTCCTGGGTGCAGTCGCGGTTCGCTACCAGTACCGCATCGGGGGTTTCCACGATGATCAGATTGTCCACTCCGACGGCAGCGATCAGGCGTCCTTCGGTCTGGATGTAGGTATTGGCGGCATTGACCAGCACCGCTTCGCCGAGCACCTGGTTGCCTTGTTCGTCGGGTGGGGTGAGCTCGCTGACCGCGTTCCAGGAACCGATGTCGCTCCAATCGAAATGAGCGGGAACCACTGCCACCTCCGCGGACTTTTCCATGATCGCGTAATCGATCGAGATGTCCGACAGGTCGGCAAAGCTTTCGGCATCGATCTCGGCCATGCGTAGCGGCTCGCCGCCCAGGGCTTTCGTGGCTTCCCAGCAAGCTAGCGCTGCGCTGTAAAGATCGGGGGCGTGTTGTTCGAGTTGCGCGAGTATCGTCCCGGCGGTAAAACAGAACATCCCGGAATTCCACAGGTAGTTGCCGGCCGCCAGGTATTCCTGCGCTTTCTCCAGCGAGGGTTTTTCCGCGAAGCGTTTCACGCTGTAGCCGTGGCCGCCAGCTTCGGCCTGGCCGTATTCGATATAGCCGAAGCCAGTTTCCGGCGCGGTCGGGCGGATGCCGAAGGTGACCAGTTTGCCTTGGAGGGCTAGGGGTACGGCATGGCCGACATCCTTGGCAAAGGCGGCTTGATCCTGGATCAGGTGGTCGGCCGCCAATACCAGCATGACCGTATCCGAGCCGTGCAGATCGGCAATCCGCAATGCGCCCAGCGCGATGGCCGGTGCGGTGTTGCGCCCGCAGGGTTCGAGCAGGAAGGAAGCGCCGGCGTTGCCGAGATCGCCTTTTAATTCCTGGAATTCGTCCTTGCTCTTGAAATAATAGTCGCGGTTGGTGATGGTCAGGATTTCCGCCACATGCTCCAGTCCGCCGGCGCGCAGATAGGTCTTTTGCAGCAGGCTTAGCCCATCGGCCAAGCGCATGAAAGGCTTGGGATGGCCTTCGCGGGAAACCGGCCACAGCCGCGTGCCGGCACCGCCGGAAAGAACGACGGGAACCAGCATCTCAGGCCTTCTCGACGCGCCGCATGTCGGCATCGACCATCATCGTGATCAATTCCTCCAGCGTGGTGCTGGCTTCCCAGCCGAGTTTCTGTTTGGCCTTGGCGGGATTGCCGAGCAGCACGTCCACTTCCGCCGGGCGGTAAAACTTGGGATCGATCACCAGGTAGTCCTGGTAGTTCAGCCCGACGTGGCGGAAGGCGATTTCGCACATGTCGCGCACGGTGGTGGTGCGTCCGGTGGCAATCACGTAGTCATCCGGGGTTTCCTGCTGCAACATCAGCCACATCGCCTGCACGTAATCGCCGGCAAAGCCCCAGTCGCGCTTCGAATCGACATTGCCGAGGCGCAGTTCCTTCTGTTTGCCCTGTTTGATGCGGGCCACCGCATCGGTCACCTTGCGCGTGACGAATTCGATGCCGCGCAACGGCGATTCATGGTTGAACAGGATGCCGCTGGACGCGTGGAGCTGGAAACTTTCGCGGTAGTTGATGGTGAGCCAGTGCCCGTAAAGCTTGGCGACGCCGTAGGGACTGCGCGGATAGAAGGGGGTGGTTTCATCCTGCTGTTCGGCCTGGATCAAGCCGAACATCTCGCTGGTGGAAGCCTGGTAGAAATGCGCTTGCGGGTTGACGATGCGCACTGCCTCCAGCACGTTGGCGACCGATGTCCCGGTGACTTGGGCGGTCAGGATGGGCTGTTCCCACGAGGTGGCGACGAAACTCTGCGCCGCCAGGTTGTACACTTCGTCCGCCTTGGAAAGCTGCATCGCGCGGATCAGCGACGACAAGTCGAGCAAATCGCCGTTGATCAGCGTCACGTCGTTTTCTATGCCCAGTTCGCGCAAGCGCCATAAGGTGTCGGTACCGCGCCGCGCAATCAAGCCATGCACCGCATAACCTTTTTGCAACAGCAGCTTGGCGAGGTAAGGGCCGTCTTGTCCGGTAATGCCAGTGATTAATGCACTTTTAGTCATCGCTATATCAATCCCGATAAAATGTCATTGCGGCGCCATTATACAATCTCTGAGTGGGTAATCCTGTATCATTTACCCGAATTTAACCCCACAAACCGGCTGCATGGGAGATTTCAAGGTGATTCTGGTAACAGGCGGCGCCGGATTTATCGGCTCGAATTTCATACTCGATTGGCTGGCCGCCGAAGGCAGTCCAGTCGTCAATCTCGACAAACTGACTTATGCCGGGAACCTGCATAACCTGGCAGCGCTGCAAAACGATGCGCGCCATATTTTCGCGCACGGCGATATCGGCGACGGCGAACTGGTCGGACGCTTGCTGCGCGAACACCGGCCGCGCGCGATCGTCCATTTTGCCGCCGAAAGCCATGTCGACCGTTCGATCCATGGCCCCGCCGATTTCATCCGCACCAATATCGACGGTACTTTCCGCCTGCTCGAAGAAGCGCGCGCCTATTGGGGGGGCCTGCCATCCGCAGAGCGCGAGGCCTTCCGTTTCCTGCATGTTTCCACCGATGAAGTGTACGGATCGCTGGAACCGGACGACCCGCCCTTCAGCGAAACCACCGCGTATGCGCCGAATAGCCCGTAT
Source organism: uncultured Gallionellaceae bacterium (assembly GCA_937873435.1). GTDB lineage: Bacteria > Pseudomonadota > Gammaproteobacteria > Burkholderiales > Sulfuricellaceae > JAGXQV01. The sequence continues at coordinate 1,381 of CALMWM010000315.1, read as the reverse complement.
TCCGCCTCCAAGGCGGCATCCGACCACCTGGTGCGCGCCTATCACCATACCTACGGCCTGCCGGTGCTGACCACTAATTGCTCCAACAACTACGGCGCGTTCCAGTTTCCCGAAAAATTGATTCCGCTGATCATCCTCAACGCGCTCAACGGCAAGCCGCTGCCGGTCTACGGCGACGGTCTGAATATCCGCGACTGGCTGTATGTCGGCGACCACTGCACCGCGATCCGCGAAGTCCTGCAGCGCGGCCGTTGCGGCGAAACCTACAACATCGGCGGCTGGAACGAAAAAACCAACCTCGACGTGATCCATACCGTCTGCGCCATCCTCGACGAGTTGCAGCCCGCCGCCACCGGCCAGCCCTACGCCGCGCTGATCGGCTACGTCAAGGACCGTCCCGGCCACGACCGGCGCTACGCGATCGACGCGCGCAAGATCGAGCGCGAACTGGGCTGGAAGCCGCAAGAGACCTTCGATAGCGGCATTCGCAAAACCGTGCGCTGGTATCTCGACAATGCCGCCTGGATACACAACGTTACCAGCGGCGCCTACCGCGATTGGGTTTCCAAACAGTACGGTGCAGAACCGGGAGCCGTGTCATGAAAGGAATTATTCTTGCGGGCGGTTCCGGCACCCGCCTCTACCCGGTGACGCAAGTCGTTTCCAAGCAGTTGCTGCCGATTTACGACAAGCCGATGATCTATTATCCGCTGACCACGCTGATGCTGGCGGGGATACGCGACATCCTGGTGATTTCGACGCCGCAGGATACCGCGCGCTTCGAGCAGTTGCTCGGCTCGGGAAAGCAGTGGGGGCTGAATATTTCCTACGCGGTGCAGCCCTCGCCTGACGGCTTGGCGCAGGCGTTCATCATCGGCCGCGATTTTGTCGGACAAGGGCCTTGCGCGCTGGTGCTGGGCGACAACATCTTTTACGGCCACGATCTGATCCAGCAGTTGCAGCGCGCCGTACTCAAGGAGAAGGGGGCCACGGTATTCGCTTACCCGGTCAAGGACCCCGAGCGCTACGGCGTGGTGGAGTTCGACCGGGACGGTCATGCCGTCAGCCTGGAAGAAAAACCGCAACAGCCGAAATCGCGCTATGCGGTCACCGGGCTGTATTTCTACGACAACCGCGTGCTCGACATCGCTGCCTCGATCCAGCCTTCGGCGCGCGGCGAACTGGAAATCACCGACGTCAACCGCCGCTACCTGGAGCTGGGCGAGCTCGAAGTGGAAGTGATGGGGCGCGGCATGGCGTGGCTGGATACCGGCACCCACGAGGCGTTGCTGGAGGCCTCCGCCTTCATCGAAACCATCGAGCGGCGGCAAGGCCTGAAAATCTCCTGCCCGGAAGAAATCGCCTACCGCCAGGGCTACAT
>CALMWM010000314.1 GCA_937873435.1 uncultured Gallionellaceae bacterium | reverse complement strand
GGCTGCCAAACAACCCTTCATGATGCAAGAGAGCGTCAGCCGGCACAAGAACGGCCAGTTGGTGATACAGGAAACCAACGGGGTTCCCGTGCTGGATGCGCAAGGCAATCTGCTCGGTTATCGCGGCGTCAACCGCGACATTACCAAACGCCAACAGATGAACGATGACCTGCGGCTCAGCCGCGATCGCCTCGAATTCGCCCTGGATGCATCGAACACCGGCGCCTGGGACTGGAACCTGGTCAGCCAGGAAGCGACCTTCAACGACCAATGGTACCGGCAACTGGGTTATGAGCCCGGCGAATTTCCCGCGGCAATGGAGACTTTTTTCGGCCTGATACAGACGGAAGACCTTGTCTCCGTATCCGAGGCGCTCCAGACACACTTGCAGGGTAAAACCGCAATTTATCGTGTCGAAGCCCGTTTGAGAACCAAAGCGCAGGGCTGGAAATGGATACTGGTGATCGGGCGTGTTACCGAAAGGGGCCGCCAAGGCAATCCGTCCCGCATCAGTGGCATCCACATCGACATCGAAGAGGAAAAAGTGCTCCAGGAAAAACTGGCGGCAGCCAAGGAATCGGCGGAAGCGATGAGCCAGACCAAGAGTAATTTCCTCGCCAACATGAGCCACGAGATCCGCACGCCGATGAACGCCATTATCGGACTGTCCTATCTGTGTCTGAAAACGGAACTCGGCACCAAACAACGCGACTATATTCAGAAAGTTAATAGCGCGGCCAACTCGTTGCTCGGCATCATCAACGACCTCCTCGATTTTTCCAAGATCGAGGCCGGCAGGCTCGAACTGGAATCCATCCGCTTCAATCTCGACGAAACCTTCAATAACGTCTCGACCCTGGTCTCCCAGCGCGCGCAAGAGAAAGGCCTGAATATCCATTTTCAGCTCGCCCCTGCCGTCCCTCTCAACCTGATCGGCGACCCCCTGCGGCTCAGCCAGATACTGGTCAATCTGGCGGGCAATGCCGTCAAATTCACCCAACTTGGGGAAGTCGTCGTCGCTTGCGATCTGGTGTCCAGCGACGATGGCGAGGCCGTGCTGCGCTTCAGCGTGCGGGATACCGGAATCGGGCTGGCACAGAAACAGTTGGAGCAACTGTTCCAGCCGTTCTCCCAAGCTGACAATTCCACCACCCGGCGTTTCGGCGGTACCGGCCTGGGGTTGGCCATCTGCAAGCAACTGGTCGAAAAAATGGGAAGCAAAATCGAAGTCGAGAGCACCCCCGGGCGAGGCAGCTTATTCCATTTTAGCGCCCGCTTCAGAACCTTTAGCCGCGAGGCGACGCCGCCTCTCCCGGCTCGGGTCGTACCCTCCGCCGCGACCGAAACGGAACACACCCTGGAGAGCATCCGCGGCGCCCGGGTGCTGCTGGTCGAGGACAACGAATTCAACCAGGTGGTCGCCATGGGCCTGCTCGAACAGGTGGACATCCTGGTCGACGTGGCGAACAACGGCATCGAAGCCCTGCGCCGCGTCGGCGAACAAACCTACGATGCGGTGCTGATGGACGTGCAAATGCCGCTGATGGACGGCTATGAAGCGTCCAGGAAGATTCGGCAGGAACAGCGCTTCCACAGCCTGCCGATTATCGCCATGACGGCTGGCGTGATGCCAGGCGACCGCGAACTTTGCCTTGCAGCCGGCATGAACGATCATGTAGCCAAGCCAGTCGACCCGGATGAGCTATTCCGTGCCTTGGCCCAAGCGATCGCTCCGCTAGCACACCAGGGTAAATCGCTCGGCCAGCCGTTGCCCCCCGCTGTAGACGCGGAAAGCCGCATCTCTCCGCTCGACTTGCCAGGTTTCGACGTGGCAACCGCGCTGAAGCGGGTGCGCGGCAAAACCGAGCAATATCTCAAGCTGCTGCTCATGTTCCGCGAGTCGAATAGAAACTTCGTCCAGCGCGCCGGCGCTGCGCTCGCGGCAAAAGACTTCAAGAGTGCCGCGCGTTTGGCACACATTCTCAAGGGGTCGTCGGGTACGCTGGGCGCCAATACCCTGCGTGAAGCCGCGAGCCAACTGGAAAGGAGTTGCCAGGAAGAACAGCCCGCCGTCTGCCAAATCGATCTGGCGGCACTGGAAACGGAACTCGGTGCCAGGCTCGAAACGCTGGCAACCCTGGATGAATCCAGACTGGGCGAATTCGGGTTGAACGAATTCGGCCCGCCATCCTCCCCTGCTTCAACCATTGACCGGGAGGCTCTGTCCATCGCGCTGAACAACCTGGTCGGGATGTTATGCACCTACGATTTTCAGAGCGTGGATGAAC